>WGED01000028.1 GCA_015492915.1 Cyclobacteriaceae bacterium | reverse complement strand
CATTGAAATAATCACTGAGTATTCTTTGCCGTATCTCAGCATTTTTATTGATCGTTTCGGGAAACCCACCTTCGTTTAGGTGTTGATAAAAAGCATTGATAATCAACGCCTTATTATCATCCTCAAAATAGTTTTTCGGAATGCTTTTGAAACTCAGATATTCGGAAAATTTTAATGGAAAAAGTTCATACTGAAGCGTACGGCCCCGCAGGCTCGTGGCAATCTCACTTCCCAATTGCCTGGAATTTGAACCTGAAAGAAATATATTTTTTGAGACACTGTCATACAGCCGTCTGACAAACCGTTCCCAGTCATCTATATATTGGATCTCATCGAAAAAAAAGAAACAATCATTCAATTCCAAATCAGGGTACAACTCCCTGTAAGACTGTAATATCAAATCAAGATCGTTGGCCTTCAGAGTGATGCGCTCGTCATCAAAACTGATGAAAAGCGTACTAATGAGTGGAATGCCGTTTTCTAATAATTTCTTTCTGATTAGCTTTAAATAGCTCGTCTTGCCACATCGCCGTACCCCCGAAATCACTATTATTTTTTTGCTGTCAAGCGGAACGGTTAGTTTCCTTGGCTTCAAATCAGCTTCATCGACCTTGGTATGCTGATTTACAATAATGCTTTTTATTACGCTCTTGTTGTTCATCCAAAGAAAATTATAACAATATTTTCATGAATATACATAAAATATTTTAAATATTATGCGTGAAAACATTAAAATATTTCGAATGATGCTTGCAAAACATTTGGTATTACACGTTTTACAAAAACTGTGTAGCTATTAATAACCAATACTATATCCGGGGAAAATACCTGTAAATATCTTTTCTGTGAAGGCACCGGATCAATTCAACTTCGTCATTTTCAAGGATTAGTCCTATTCTGTAACTGCCAACACGAATACGGTATTCATTTTTTGATTGGGAAAACTTCCGTATCCGTATATTCACCTGTCCGCCCCTTCTTTATGGCTATAGACAAACCGATTTCTTCTATTTCATCCCTGGACAATTTTTTAACGGAGATGCCGAGCTTTTTGGCCAGTTTCAGAATTTGATCCAATCCTTTGCCGGAGTCCGATGAGAGAATGACTGTTTCCATTTTTTTACTTTTATACAAATTTACTAAAATATCAGAGATATAAGGGAAGGTTTCATTCCTGCTAGCCCACCAAAGCAGCCTCCTGCTCCCCGATACGCTGTTGCCACTCCTCAAAATATGTCAAAATTTCATGGAAACGTGCCTGTATTTTGTCGTTGGCCGGATTGCCGATACTGCCTTCGTGGGTGTGCTCCAATTTGTCGGGAATGGCAAACTCGCCACGTTCGATCATGCGACCCACCTCCACATAGGCATCGCGGAATGGCATGCCTTCCAGCACCAGCTTGTTCACCAACTCCACGCTAAACATGTACTGGTATTTCTCGTCTTTCAGGATATCCTCGTTCACGGTGATTTTCTCCAGCATAAACCATGTCATGTGCAGGCAGTCCTTCAAATTGCCGATGGCAGGCATAAAGCTCTCCTTGATGATCTGCAGGTCGCGGTGGTAGCCCGACGGCAGGTTTGCCGTGATCAGAGCGATTTCGTTGGGCAGGGCTTTCAGCTTGTTGCTGCGCGCCCTGATCAGCTCAAAAACATCGGGGTTCTTTTTGTGCGGCATGATGCTGGACCCCGTCGTGTACTCATCGGGAAAGCTGATAAATCCGTGATTCTGACCCATATACAGTGTGACATCCATGGCAAATTTGCCAAGCGTCCCGGCCATGGTAACCATGGCATTGGCCATCACCATTTCTGCTTTGCCACGGCCCATCTGGGCGTACACCACGTTGTAGTTCATGGACTCGAAGCCCAGCAGGTCGGTGGTCATCTGCCGGTCGAGCGGAAAGGACGAGCCATAGCCCGCCGCCGAGCCGAGCGGGTTGCGGTTGATGATCTCCAAGGCGCTTCTGAGCACGACCAGGTCATCGGCCAGTGACTCCGCATAGGCGCCGAACCACAATCCGAAAGATGACGGCATGGCGACCTGCAGGTGTGTGTAGCCGGGCATCAACACATTTTTATATTTTTCGCTCAGCGAAATGAGCCTGTCGAAAAGCTGCCGGGTGAGCTTTACGATGGAAAATACCTCATTTCTCATGAACAATTT
>WGED01000027.1 GCA_015492915.1 Cyclobacteriaceae bacterium | reverse complement strand
CTGTTATTCAAGGAGGTGAAAATCAGCCCCGATGACCCTTTCGATGGGATCACCATCACAAACCCCGACGGCAGGACTTTTACCGATTGGGCCGTGATACTACCTCCGTATTACGGAGTTCACTTTACAGGCATCGAAACAGAGCCAGGCAGTAAGTATGCAAAAACGGCCACGGGTCATGAAAAAACGGTATATGTAGCCATCGGCAACTCCATCACGCATGGTACGGGACAAAGCGCCGGATATCAGACATATCCTTTCATTTTGGCGGAAAAGAAAGGATGGACGTTGTACAATCTTGCTGTCGGCGGCTCTAAGACGTCATGGCCTGTCGCCACATTGCTGAACGGCAAAAAAGTAGATGTGATCACCATTTTGTGGGGGTATAACGACTGGAACGCGGGTTTTACGGTAGAACAGGAGCAAAAATATTACGGCAGGTTGGTCGAAGAACTGTTGAAAGCCCAACCCAGCGCTAAGATCTATTGCATCACCCCCACCTTTACCAACGCTACCCACCCTAAGCGCGGCAGTTTGTCGCTCGACGACATCAGGGCGGCACAGGCGCGCGTGGCAGAAAGCTTTCGTGCCAGGGGCCATGAAAATCTGACGATTATTCATGGCGAAGACATCACGGACAGGGGCAATCTGAAGCCCACCGGCAGCAAAGACAAAGTGCATTTTACGATTGAGGGGGCAGCAAAATTCGCCGAAAGGCTTGCTGAAATTATAAGGTAAAAAAATAATCGAAAAGTCATGAAAATGGGATACTTTTTAGTTTTTATACTAATCTTTCTCGGGTGCAACAAAAGTGATCCTCCGGAACCGATAGACGATGGAAGCGGTCAGCCGCTCTTGAATTACAAGAGCATGGCCATTAAAGACCTGGTCGCCGAAGTTTTTCCTGATGATAAGGTCTATTTCGGCATGGCGAGCCATCACAGATTATTCGGCACGGCTACCATGGATACCGTTGATGCGCAGTTCGGTTATGTCACTCCGGCCAATGATTTCAAGCAGACGTATATTCATCCCGTGTTCGGTACATGGCGCTGGGACAAACCAGATGCCTGGGTGCAACATGCCAGAGAAAATGGTCAGATCATCAGAATGCATGCTCCGATAAGTCCTCAGTGTTCCAAATGGGTAAAAGAAGATACGCGTACGCCGGAAGAATTGGACTCCATGCTCACCGAATATGTGGCGGCAATATGCCAACGATATAACAATACCGGGGAGATAGTTTGGCTCGATGTGGTCAATGAAACGATTGATAAGGTGACGGGAGGGTGGTTCGGGCCGAAGCCCGGAACCGATAAGTGGGAAAATCCATGGCCGCTCATCGGCTATGATGAGAACGATCCGCTGCGGCCGCCGCTATACATCAAAAAGGCATTTGCCATTGCCAATGAATACGGTCCGAACATCAGGCAAATCATTAACCAGCACGGCGCTTTGGAAGAAGCGACTTGGGAGAAGATGAAAGAATTGGTAGCTTATCTCCGCAAGAACGGCCTTCGTGTCGATGGCGTTGGCTGGCAGGCGCATATCGATCTCGGATGGGAGAAAATTCCGGGAAACCTTGCGAGGCTGGACAACCTTATCAAGTGGTGTCATGCCAACGACCTGGAGTTTCATATCACGGAGTTCAATGTATGGCTTAAAGGCAATAATGCAGGCAAACTGCAGGAACAGGTCGACACCTTCACGGAGATTATCAGGACGGTGCTCGATAACAGGAAGACCGGAACGGTTGCCGTGAACTTCTGGCAGGTGAGGAGCTCCGAGACCATGCATGCCGATTGGGACGGGTGTCTGTTTGATAATGATCTGAATCCGAAGCCTGCATACTTTGAAGTCAAGAAACTGATTGCGGGATATAAATGATTAATTTTTCATAATAATGTGAATGATAATGCGCAGCCTGTTTATTACGCTGATATTTTTTTTTGACATTTTGCTTTTTCAAGTGCTATCCGCTCAAATCCCTGGTGATCCGATCAGTCCTGCAGAGGCTGTGTCAATGCTCGGTAAGGGTATCCTGTTCGAGCCGCAGGCAGGGG
>WGED01000026.1 GCA_015492915.1 Cyclobacteriaceae bacterium | reverse complement strand
TAACAATAACAGAAGAAGGTAAGGAAATTCCTAAGGTGCCGAAAGCTATTGAGCCAATCGTGCCTGATGACAAGCAAGAGAAAAAAATGCAGGAAAAACCAAAGACCCTGCCGATAGCTAAAAATACCAGCGAAGAGGAAAAAGAGAAAAAAGAAGCGGCACAGCCGAAGGTCATCCAGCCTGATGTCATCGACACTTTCGAAGACGAAGAGTTCAAGACGGAGGAGGTGAAGGTCGAGAAATCGGTCAGTGACATGGAAGAAGCAAAGGAAAGCATTGAGAGCACCGTGGAGATAGCAACGGTCAAAGACAAGCGAAACAAATTCCATTATAAGTTTTATAACAACAAATTGTATTTGCTTGGTAATTTTAAGGAAATGCCTTATGAGATCATTGAGCTGAATTCGAAGAGGGGCAAGCGCTATTTCCTTTATTACAACGATCATTTCTACAAGCTGGAGAAAAATCAGATGAAACCCGCTCCGCTGGTGGAGATCGAAAACGATTCCCTGATTAATGAACTGAAGATTATACAAATGAATAAATAACATTGGCCTTTGTTATGGCACACTAAGCTCCGGCAAAATCCGGGGCTTTTTTTTTGTCATTTTCTCATGGATTTGAACCGATTAAATAGGCTTGGTAATAATAGAATTTCGAAGTAAACGCAACCCTGTAATCTTTTTATTGTTAGTTTTGCGCAGATTGAATTATGAGCGTCGCAAAAAGATATAAGAAGAAAAAAAAGCTTGGCAGTTTTCCGTACGTGAGTGTGGTGTTAAGTATTACACTTGCATTGTTTGTCATCGGATTGTTCGGGTTACTTTTACTCCAGTCGAATAAGCTGAAAAATGTAATCCGTGATAATATCACCATGCAGGTCTATCTCGATAAGTTTATCACGGAAAATGACCGGATCAGGATCAATAAGCTGCTGGCTCAGAAGGACTATGTGGCAAAAGAGAATGGGAGTGCAGCTATAGAATACATTCCCCGGGAAAAGGCAGCAGAGATATTTATTAAGAATACTGGTGAGGATTTTATTGAATTTTTAGGTGAAAATCCGTTGAGAGATGCATTCGTGATCAGGATAGCTCCTGAATTTCAGCAGGAAGAGCAGTTGAAAAAAATCAAAGAAGAGCTGAGTAAAGCGGATGGCGTATTTGAGGTTGTATATGTACAAAACTTGGTACAGGCCATCAACGACAACATTACCAAAATAAGCCTATTTCTCATGGGATTTGCAACAATTCTGCTCATCACCATTGTCATCCTGATCAACAATACCATCAGACTTGCTTTGTTTTCCCAACGGTTCCTGATCAGAAGTATGCAGCTTGTCGGTGCAAAGGGAGGATTTATTATATCCCCGTTTGTATGGCGTGCGGCTTTTCAGGGTCTGATGGCAGGTGTATTGGCCGCCTCCCTTTTGTATATGTTGCTTCTTTATACCAATAATGTAATCGAAGAGCTCAAGGCGCTGCAAACTACTAATGAATTATTGTTACTTTTGGCATTGATACTATTGCTCGGTGTATTGATCGCTTCGGTCAGCACTTACAGAGCGGTGAGAAAATATCTGAATATGTCACTTGACGAACTTTATTAAGTTATGGAAAACAAGGATAAACTGGCTTTTACCAAAACCAACTATATCATCATGATCATCGGCATTGGTGTGCTGATTGTTGGATATTTCATCATGACATTAGATAAAGAAGTCCATGGTTTTGGATTTCTCGGCATCACCCTCGGTCCCGTGATTGTGGTGATCGGTTATATTATTGAATTTTTTGCGATTTTTTACAAAGGCAAAAAATAACAGATGAGTATTATTGAAGCCATTATCCTTGGCATCGTCCAGGGACTAACCGAATTTTTACCCATCAGTAGTTCGGGGCATATTGAGCTTGGCAAGGCCCTACTGAACACACACACAGCAGATAATTTGTTGTTTTCCATCGTAGTGCATGGGGCGACAGCACTAAGTACGATTATAGTTTTCAGACGTGAAATCAAAAATATTTTTAAAGGGTTACTGGCTTTCCAAAATAATGAATCGCTTCATTATTCAATAAAACTCATCATTTCCATGATCCCGGTAGGCATTGTAGGGTTGCGTTATGAGGACAAGATAGAGGCCTTGTTTACGGGTAATGTTTTGCTTGTCGGTGGTATGTTGATATTCACCGGTATCATGCTGGCCATGACTTTTTTTTATAAAAAAACCACAAAAGACATATCGTATGGCAGGGCGCTGATTATTGGCGTTGCACAGGCTGTAGCCATCATCCCGGGCATCTCTCGGTCAGGGGCTACTATTTCTACCGCTTTATTGCTTGGGGTTGACAAAGAAAAAGCGACCCAATTTTCATTTCTGATGGTGCTGCTGCCTATCCTCGGAGCCACTTTACTCAAAGTAAAAGATTTCTATGAAAATCCGGCTGTTTCAGGAGGCATCAGTACAATAGCACTTATTGCAGGGTTTATAGCTGCTTTCGTCTCGGGGCTTTTTGCCTGCATGTGGATGATCAAAATTGTGAAAAAAGGCAAATTGATTTACTTTGCCTATTATTGCTTTGCCGTTGGATTAATATCCATTATCATCAGCATGATATGAACCGGGAACCTTATGAGGGAGAGATCATTTTGATCAATAAAGACCTGCGTTGGACTTCTTTTGATGTTGTGAAGAAGATACGCAATGTGCTTCGAGTCAAAAAAGTCGGGCATGCAGGTACCCTCGACCCCCTTGCCACAGGTCTTCTTATTATTTGTACCGGCAGAATGACAAAGCGGATATCACGATTTATGGAGATGGAAAAAGAATATGCCGGTTCCATGGTCCTTGGCCAGACTACGCCTTCGGTGGACCTGGAAACTGAGGTATCAGAAAAAAAGCCCATTGATCATATCACCAAAGAGGATATTTACAACATGGCCGGACGGTTCAGGGGTAAGATTATGCAGGAGCCTCCGATATATTCTGCCATAAAAAAGAACGGCAAGCCATTATATAAGAAGGCCAGGAGGGGGGAGACGGTGAAGATAGAACCGCGTGAGGTGGAGGCAAAAGTATTTGAGATTACAAATGTTTCGTTACCGAAGGTAGATTTCAGGCTGGTTTGTTCAAAGGGGTTTTATGTGCGGAGCCTTGTTCGGGATTTTGGCGAAGCGTTGGGTATAGGAGCTTATCTGGCATCCCTGGTAAGGACAAGGATCGGTCCTTATGAGCTAAATGACGCTAAAACAATTGAAGAATACATTTCCGGATTAGAAATAAATGAGCAATGAAAACTTACTGGGGGCTGGATAAGTTCAGAAAACTTGATTATGCTGTCGTAACCAGCGGCACTTTTGATGGTGTGCATTACGGGCATCAGAAAATTCTGGGCCGGCTTGTCGAATCGGCCCGAAATAACGGCGGTGAATCGGTATTGTTGACCTATTGGCCGCACCCGCGGTTGGTTTTGTATCCCGAACAGGAACTTTATCTGCTCACTTCCATAGAAGAAAAAACCGAATTGCTAAGTGAGAGAGGTATTGATCATCTGATCATATTGCCTTTTACGAAAGAATTTGCCCAGTTATCTTCGGAAGAATTTATCAAAGATATCCTCGTGGATAAAATAGGCACAAAAAAACTCGTGATCGGCTACGATCATAAATTTGGCAGAAACCGGTCAGGAAGTTTTGAGGAATTGAGAAAGGACGGACCGATATACGGATTTGAGGTGGAAGAGATTCCTAAACAGATGATTGACAATATCGCCATCAGTTCCACGAAGATCAGAAGGGCGTTGATGGAGGGAAATGTTGGGATAGCCAAAGAATATCTGGGGCGACCTTATTGTTTGCACGGTATCGTCATTGAAGGTGACAGGATCGGTCGCACATTGGATTTTCCTACTGCCAACATCGAAGTTACTTTCAAAAACAAACTCATACCGGCGGAGGGTATTTATGCAGTGACCGTGGAAGTCGGGAAGCAGCGGTACAAAGGAATGCTTAACATAGGGTATCGGCCTACTTTCGGCGGAACGCAGAAAAGGGTAGAGGTTCATATCATAGATTTCAATAAAGACATATACGGGCAGAGCATCGGGATTCATTTTTACAGAAAAATCCGGTCTGAAATCCGATTTGAAAATATCGGACAGTTGAAGGATCAGCTTCAAAGCGACAAAGAAAAAGTTCTGGACGTGCTCAATGACATTAATGACAACACAGGCGGATTATGAAAAATTCACAAATAATTTTTGATATAACACTTGATAAGGAAAATATCCCTGAAAAAATCCAATGGACAGCGACAGACAGCCCCACAGGAGATAAGCCCATGGAATCAAAAGCCATCAGCCTTTCTTTGTGGGACCACAAGGAAAAGCACTCCCTACGGATTGACCTGTGGACAAAAGAAATGCCCGTCGATGAAATGAAAAAATTTTATATTGAAAGTATTGCAGGGATTGGTGACAGCGTACTGCGTTCGACCAATGATGAAAAGATGGCGGCAAAAATAAGGGAATTTTGCAATGACCTTGTGGAGTTCCTGAAAAAAGAAGAAAGCAAATAGGCCTGACTTTTAATCGCTGCATATTATCGCATAAAATCTTACTTTCTCATCATTGCCATACCACTCAACTTTTTAATCCCAACCTGATTTAGGTCATGAATTTTAAATAATCAGCTAACTATATTGCGCGATATTTTTTATCAGGGATTTCGATTGGGCTAAGGGGTATTTTAGCTGTTGTTGAATAAAGCGGGATTTTAATTAAATTGATTACTGATTTTTTCTTCCGGTCTAAAAAGTTGATCAGGTAAAAAATAATGCTGGAAAAGATAATATCTAAATTTTTTATTAAATGAAAGGATTTAAAATCATCGTACTTGCCAAACAAGTACCGGATACGCGAAACGTAGGGAAGGATGCCATGAAAGCCAACGGGACGGTAAACAGAGCTGCCCTTCCTGCAGTGTTCAACCCTGAGGATCTGAAAGCACTTGAACAAGCGTTAAGGATCAAGGATCAGTATCCGGGTACTACCATCACGCTGCTCACCATGGGCCCTGGTCGTGCGGCAGAGATCATTCGTGAGGGTTTGTACAGAGGAGCTGATGGTGGTATACTCATCACCGACAGGAAATTTGCCGGTTCGGACACCTTGGCGACTTCATACGCTATTTCATTGGCAATCAAGAAAATGGCGCCCTATGACATGATTTTGGCCGGAAGACAGGCTATTGACGGTGATACAGCGCAGGTAGGGCCACAGGCTGCCGAAAAACTGGGAATACCACAGGTCACCTATTGCGAAGAGATTGTTTCGATCAATCACAAAAAGGTGACTGTAAAAAGAAGACTTGAAAGGGGAGTGGAGACAATGGAAGCGCCTTTGCCTGTTTTAATAACCGTGCATGGCTCTGCCCCTGAGTGCAGGTCGAGAAATGCTAAATTACTCATGAAATACAAGCACGCCCAGACAATCACTGAAATGCAGGAGGCCACCGATGATTACATAGAATTGCATGATTCGAGGCCGTATCTTGATATCCCTGAGTGGACGGTGGCCGATTTGAATGCTGATGAAAAATGGTTGGGGCTGTCGGGATCTCCCACCAAAGTGAAAAAGGTGACCAATGTGGTATTTAAAGCCAAAGAATCAAAAGTGCTGACTGATTCTGATGAAGACATTGAGCGCCTGATCATTGAGCTGTTGGAAAATCATACCATCGGGTAATTTTTTTAATTGATAAAAATAAAGATCGTGAATAATATAATAGTTTACTGTGAAATAGAAGAAGGCGGCATTGCTGATGTGAGTCTGGAATTGCTGACCAAAGGCAGAAAACTGGCTGACCGGTTGAATTGTGAGTTGGAGGCAGTGGTTGTGAGCAATGAAATCAAAGGCATAGAAAAGGTCGTTTTTCCATACGGCGTCGATACGCTTTACCTCGCTTTTGACGAAAAACTGTATCCCTATCAGACGTTACCACATGCCAGTGTGCTCACAAAACTTTTTGAAGAGCAAAAGCCTCAGATCGCACTGCTGGGAGCGACATCCATTGGCCGCGACCTGGCGCCACGTATAGCTTCAGCATTGAAATGCGGATTGACGGCCGACTGCACGAGCCTTGAAATCGGTGATCACAGGGACAAGAAACAAAAGAAAGATTATCATGATCTGCTCTATCAGATCAGGCCGGCTTTTGGCGGTAACATCATAGCTACGATCATCAATCCTGACACCAGGCCGCAGATGGCCACAGTGCGCGAGGGTGTTATGAAAAAGGAGATCTTCGATCCTAAATACAAAGGAAAGGTGAAAAAGCTTAAAACCTCCGAATATGTGTCAAAGGAGGATTTTGTAGTAAAAATTCTTGAGCGGCATATCGAAAAGAAAAAGATCGACATCAAGTCTGCTCAGATCATTGTTTCTGGTGGTTATGGCATGGGATCGAAAGAAAATTTTGAGATGTTGTTCGAACTGGCCGATGTACTCGGAGGAGATGTGGGTGGTTCAAGGGCTGCTGTTGATGCCGGGTTTATCCCGCATGAGCGTCAGGTGGGACAGACAGGCGTGACGGTGCGCCCACACTTGTACATTGCCTGTGGCATATCGGGAGCGGTACAGCACCGTGCCGGGATGGAAGAATCGGCTATGATAATTTCCATCAATAAAGACCCTAATGCACCGATCAACAGTATAGCAGATTATGCCATTATCGGAGATGTGGGTGAAGTGATCCCGAAACTCATCAAATTTTATAAGAAGAATGCCAAGTAAGCGGCGATATTTAAATAAATCATTTTAAAAGCTGAAAATCATGCCAAATTTTTATAGTGACAATAAACATTTGAAATTTCACCTCACGCATCCGTTGATGAAAAAGATCATCTCACTGAGGGAACGCGATTTTAAAGAAAAGGAGGAATATGATTATGCGCCGCTTGATTTTGAGGACGCCATCGACAGCTATGAAAAAGTACTTGAGATCGTCGGTGATATTACCGGTAATATCATAGCTGAAAATGCCGTATCAGTGGATCTTGAGGGGCCGAAAATTGTTGACAATGAAGTGAAATATGCGCGGGGAACACAGGAGAACTATGACGCGCTGAAGCAAGCCGGCCTTATAGGCATGTCGCTGCCGCGGAAATACGGGGGATTGAATTTTGTCAATACGGCATTTGTTATGGCTAATGAAATTGTGGCCCGTGGCGATGCCGGATTTTCGAATATTTGGGGCTTGCAGGATTGCGCCGAAACCATCAATGAATTTGCCGATGAGGAGATAAAGGAAAAATATCTGCCGAAATTTGCGCTTGAAGGAGCGACCGGCGCTATGGATCTGACCGAGCCCGATGCAGGTTCAGACCTGCAGGCTGTCCAGCTTAAAGCAACATATGACAAGGACCAGGATATATGGTATCTTAATGGCGTTAAGAGATTTATCACTAATGGAGATGCTGACATATCGCTGGTGCTGGCCCGCTCGGAAGAGGGGACAGTGGATGCACGCGGTTTGTCGCTCTTCGTTTATGACAGAAGTCACAAAGCGGTGACTATCAGGAGAATTGAAAATAAATTGGGCATTAAGGGCTCGCCCACCTGTGAGCTGGTATTTAAAAATGCACCTGCAAAGCTGGTCGGTTCCCGGAAGCTGGGACTCATCAAATATGTAATGAGTCTTATGAATGCTGCGAGACTTGGCATCGGGGCGCAGTCCGTGGGAATAGCTGAGGCTGCCTACAGGGAGGCAGTGAAATATGCTCAGGAGCGCAGCCAGTTTGGTAAGGAGATCATTGAGTTTCCGGCGGTTTATGAGATGCTTTCGGTCATGAAGGGTAAACTTTTTGCGATAAGATCGCTGCTCTATGAGACTTCGCGGTTTGTGGATATTTACAAAACATATCAGAGAATTTCTGAAGAGCGGACGCTTGAGCCCGAGGAGAGAAAGGAGATGAAGCAATACCAGAAACTGGCGGATAGTTATACGCCCTTACTCAAAATGACTGCCAGTGAGTATTGCAACCAAATTGCTTACGATGCCATTCAAATACATGGTGGTACGGGGTACATGAAAGATTTCCCCGTTGAGCGTCTTTATCGTGATGCAAGGATCACATCTATTTATGAAGGCACATCGCAATTGCAGGTGATTGCCGCCATAAAAGGCGTTACCACAGGTCTTTTCCTCAATCGCATTAAAGGGTATGGCAGGGAGTCTCTTCCGCCCGAGCTGGTATTTTTGAGGAAAATTCTCATGAAAATGACCGAGGAATATGAAATGACAGTGCAGAACGTGGTGGATATGAAGGATGAAGAATTGCTTGATTTTCATGCCAGGAGGCTGGTCGAGATGGCAGGCAATATTATCATGGGTAATTTACTGGTGCTCGATGCGAAACGTAATCCTGATTATGAGCATGTTGCGGAGGCATTCATCAAGAGGGCCGAGGCAAATAACAAGGAAAAAGTATACTATATCCATAACACGGATCCGCGGGATATCGGCGTAATAAAGCAATAGCGAAACAATAAAAAAAGCCCCGTCACGCGGGGCTTTCATAATTTTGGGTGTTACCCATTCAGGTAAAGGTTATTGCATACGCAAATATAGTTTTTTGTTTGACTACCTCAAGTTAGGCTCTTTTCTGTAAAATTCAAAAAAAGTGCACTTGTTATTGCACCTTCTCCATAAGCTTTTCCATCTCTTTTTTCAGTTCCTCCATATCTTCGAAGTGGTGTAATTGCCTTGCTTCTTCTATTTTATGTTCGAGTTCTACGATCTGCAGGGCCCTTTTTGCCTGCTCAATATCCACTACATTTTTGTAAGGCGATTCCAGTTCACATTTTTCCAGATATTGTATGGCCTTGGCCAGATATTCCATTGTCTTTTTCATGTTCCCCTGATTAGAATGTTGATGATAAGTTTATTATCGAGAAAGTTAAAAATTATAAATATTAGATTTTATGACAAATGTCAATTAATAATTTTTTTATAAAAGATTCAACCTGTTTT
>WGED01000025.1 GCA_015492915.1 Cyclobacteriaceae bacterium | reverse complement strand
TGATGGAGGTGGGTGATGTGATTGAATTCAATGATGGTGATACCACTCTTGGTGTTGTCTATAAGACGAAGGTGTTCCATACAGAGATACTGAACCTGATAAACAATCACCGAATAATGATTAAAAATGATAAATTAAGACAGAATACTATTCATAATCTGTCAAAATTTGCATCATCCAAAGGGTTGCGTGAGTTGCTGACATTTAATATTGACTACAATGTGGATGAGTCGAAGGTCAGAAGCATGTTGCAACTGGCATTTGATTCAGTGGTTGCCGATGTTGATGTTTCGATTATGGATCAATTCCCTGTGGAAGTCGGTGTTTTGGATACAGGTGATCATGCCGTCAAATGGGGAGTGTATTATTACACTAAAGATATCAAGCGGATTCTGTCGACGCGACAAAAAATCCGTGAGCATGTTTTAAAAACCGCCAAATCAATGAGTATCTCTCTGGCGACCCCGGTGGGAGTGGTTCATTACAACTCTTCGCCTGTGACCTGTCTCTGATGTGTATGAATGACAGGGAAACCCTCCGGCATTCAGGAGAAAATAGGGCGTGCAGTTAGACCTAAATCCCAATCGCTACGGGTATATGTGTGAGGACGATGCGTGGAACCAACAGATGAGGACAAAAAACACTTGACGGCTGATTCAAGTGACCCGTTAAATAAAATTCTTTTTTCGATGAAAAAAATCGAGAGAGAATTGGGGCGGTTTAATTCACACAGACTGATTGCAGCCTATAACTCCATTCCCAGATTATTGTTCTATCAATTCCTGAAGGGCATATCTTTTGGCCTGGGAAGTGTTCTCGGGGCCACAATAGTCGTATCCATTTTGGTTTATTTGCTGTCGCAAATTGAATTTATTCCAATTGTAGGGGAGTGGGTTAAACATATAGCTCAAGAGATCAAAAAATAGGAGGGGCCGCTCCGCCGGGTACGATCAAGTATTTCAGTGAACACCGGATCACCACGACTCAAATCATCAAACAGCTTGTACCGAGCACCTTAATGCGCAACAAAATGGCAAGAGACATCCACCATCATAAACTTCGTCAACCCTTTTTTATTCAGCCTTCTCAACTCATGCAACTCGGCACTATCGGCAGGGCCGACCGCGCGTATGACAAATTTTCCTCCTCCAGATAAAGCACAACCTGCTTTACCGAAAACTCCTCCAGTGTTTCCTTCAATCCCTCAGAGGCAAAAAGTTTCACCAAAAATTCATCAGCACCCGCTTTACATTCGTCGTATCGCGTCTGTTCTGGGTCTTAAGCTCTCTGAACTTTTTGCTGCGGCAAAAATATAGGGGGGCAAGCAGGCTATCTGCGATAGTTATTGACCGTGCATTAGCTTTGATCTGGTTTAAATATTCCAACCTGTCAGAAACCGGACAACAACCTCATATGCTCGATAACACCGCCCCCAGCAGGCTCACCACCGTATTACCACCCCGATTCAACACATGCGTGTAAATCTGCGTGGTACGCACATCCTTATGCCCCAATTGTTCCTGCACTGTGCGAATATCCATACCCCGCTCCAATAAATGCGTAGCAAAAAATGGCGCAATGTATGGTAACTGGCAATCTGACAACGTCACTACCCGGTCTTTTCCCCCTTTACCGTTATGCACATAAATTTCGCACCGAAAAAAATCAAGATTCATCACGCTCAAACGCAAACATTCCATTAACCGCAAACCGGAACCGTACATCAAACAGGCTATAAGCCAATAAATACCCTCCAGCCCTTGCAGAACCGCTTGTACCTCTTCACACGTCAACACCACCAGAATTTTTTGCCGTGTTTTCGCGCGAGCCACCCCTTTCAAATCCTCAATGGGCTGATCTAACACCACGCGATAAAGGCACATCAAGGCATTAAAAGCCTGATTTTGTGTACGGGGCGCAACATTCCGCTCCGCCGCCAAATATGTTAAAAATGTCATCACCTCCTGTGCCCCATTTCACGAGGATGTTTCTTGTTATGGAAATAGATAAACCACTTCACCCATCCAATGTAGGCTTTCTTTGTTTTTCGGCTGTAATGACGCACACGAATGGCATCCGAAATCGAACACAAAAAAGGTGAAGAATGACTTGTCGAATCCATAACAACGCCCCCTTAATCCATTCTGATTATTTATACAGTAATTAATATAATCTACAAATGTAAACGGAATATTTTCCCACTTTGGGGTATTACTCCAACCCAATATCCCGTAGTTATTGGACAAAAAACACTCACAACAAATGATGTAATGGTAATAAGGCATTGATTATTTTGTAGATTTATTGGAATATCCAACAAATTTGGAAATAACCGGCGAATAAACCACCAAGCTTTAGAGCGGGGTTATCCCCCACTTTGGGGTAGATTAACTGTTAGCTGTCTACAAAATTTAACCCAACCCTACTATAGGAGTAACAATGAAACTTTTGAAAACCATAATTACTGTAGCGTCAGTAGTCACAATTACAGGCTGTGCTTCAGGCCTAAATTCCATTCAAGAAAGGGAGTATTCGGCATTTGAGAGAGATGGGGTTCTTGTAGAAGAAAAGAATCCATCAACAGGTGTTGTGCTAGGATTGCTACCTGGAGGAGGTTCATTTTATGCAAGAGAACCTGGCTTAGGAGTAGTGAATTTGCTTTTATGGCCTCTATCAATTTTGTGGGATCCCATTAGTGGTAGTGATGGCTCAAAATCAATCAACTACGATTTAACAAAATATCAACTTAAAAAAGACAAAACCAAAGAGATGTCTGATCTAGATGATAAATTATCTCTAAAAGAAATTGGTCAAGAGCAGTACATCATGAAGAAAAAAAAGATTAATGAAAAATACGACTACTAATTTAAGTTCGATACAGCTAACAAACAAGGATAAGTCGCGCGGCTGAGCCGCGACTTTATCATCTGCTTGAACAAGCCCGCCCAGTTGTTTGTTTGTACTTATCTATAGCAAATATCGGGTTTTTGATTTTGAAGAATGGCGCCATCCTTGCGGATGGCGCTGAATCTTAAGCAAGCGTATCCTTCGCCCTGATTAGGCGATTTTATAAAAATCTCGGCCGCAAGCGACCGAGTTTTACTAGAACAAATTCAGCTGCTTTGATTTTGTTTCTTTCTTATCACTCTCCACTAGCTGATTTTGGACATATTTTCGTATCGTTTCCTCATTTGCATTGCCAATCGTTTCAACAAAGTAACTTTGCGTCCACAATTTTCCTCCCCAAAAATAACGCCGCTTGATCTGTGGAAATCGTCGAAAAAACTCTCTGGCCGAGATACTCTTTATCACCTGCATAACATCACTCGGCGATTTTTTAGGCTCGCCACGTATGACCATATGCATATGATCTTCTGGTATCTCCAACTCAACTATGTCGATATCGTAGTCGTAGCCTATTTTCTCTATAATCCCTTTTAGCACCTCTCGGTACGGCTCACTGAACACTGTATGCCGATATTTCGGTATCCACACAAAATGGTACATTAATCGGTAGACGTGATGCGTATTTCGCTGCAACTCCATAAGCCGGATAGTCCACAATGGGGAAAAAGACCCCCATTGTAGGCTATCCAGCTCGGGGGCAAGCCCCCGAGATTTACGCTACGCGGTTAAGTCAGCAAGATTTTTGTTTGGAACAGGATCTTGCGGTCAGCTCATTTAGCAAATGGCGAGCCCAATTAGCCGCAGGCTGCAAGACAACTCCGGACAATGATTCGGGTAATCTATTTGTTGAGGTTGCGGCAATCGATGACGATGAGC
>WGED01000024.1 GCA_015492915.1 Cyclobacteriaceae bacterium | reverse complement strand
TCGTCATTATATACAAAATTTCCACTCCAGATGATATCGCCGAAATAATACTTATTGCCTTCTTCCAGTTTTATATCTATGTTGATCTCATTGGGAGCAACTTCATAAATAGAGTCTGAAATGATCCTTGCATCGCGATATCCTTTTGAGTTGTAGAAGGTGATAAGGTTTTTCTTGTCCTCCTTATACTGATCTTTTTTGAATTTAGAGGGTTTGAAAATGTTGAGATTTACACTTCTGCCAAAATAAGCCTTGATATCTTCAAATGAAGTTTCATGGGATTTTGAGATAAAATTCCAGATATTTTTAGGTGAGGCATTTTTGACCAGATTGAACCCGTCCTGGAATAATTCAAACCGCTTGCGCTCGCCGGTTTTTTTCAGCTTGGCTTTCAGTTTCTGATCCAGCACGTGTTTGTTGCCGGAAAAATTGATCCTGTTTATTCTGACCTTTGATTTTTTATTTACTTGAATATTGAGCAATACACCGTTGGAGATGATGCTGTCGCGCTGCATCTCAATTTTTACTTCTGTATTGAGATACCCCTTATCAATAAAGTAATCTTTGACGGTGAGCTCGGCATTTTTCAGCACGGCATCCGAGACGATCCTTCCTTTAATAAGATCAAGGTTTTCCTTGATGTCGGATTCCTGGGTCTTGTTTACCCCCTTCAAAAAGATTCTGGTAAGACGAGGACGTTCTTTCAGCTCAAGTACCAGCCAGGCCTTGCCATCTTCTACTTTGCTGATATAGATGGCCACATTGCCTATAATTCCCCGGTCCCAAAGTTTTTTTATCGCACTGCTGGTGGCGTCGCTCGGTATCCTGATCCGGTCTCCGATTTTGAGGCCCGAGAGGGATATCAGGGCATTTTTGTCAATCGTTTCAAGGCCTCTTACCTCAATATCCGCAATTTCATATTCTTGCGGATTGGCATAGCTGAGGGCAATTTTATCTTTATCCGCTTCAGAGGATTTTTTATTGCCAAGCCCGATCTTCAACTGCCCGTAAGCATTAAAGCTGAGCAGGCTCAATGCCAGTGCGAGGGTCAGCAACCCTCCTGAAAGTCTGCTCATCTTATTATAATACTTTTCCAAACCTTCTTTCTCTTTTCTGGTATGACACGATGGCTTCATAAAGATCTTCCTTTCTGAAGTCGGGCCACAAAATTTCCGTAAAGTATAATTCCGTATAGGCGATCTGCCAAAGCAGAAAATTGCTGATGCGCATCTCGCCACTCGTACGGATTAATAATTCGGGATCAGGTATGTCTTTGGTGCAAAGATAATCCGAAATGGTGTCATAATTGATATCCTCCGGACTTAACCCCTCATTTTTAACATCTTTTAACATTTTCCTGACCGCATTGAGTATTTCCCATCGCCCACTGTAGCTCAATGCAAGCACAAGTGTCATGCCATCGTTGGTGCCGGTCAGATCAATACTTTCCTTTAGTTCCCTTTGTGCACTCCCGGGCAATGACTCAATATCGCCGATAGCGGCTAATTTTATATTGTTTTTTGTGAGGGTTGTGGTTTCTTTTTTAATAGTGGAAACCAGTAATTCCATCAATCCGTTTACTTCTGCTCTGGGACGCTCCCAGTTTTCCGTAGAAAAAGCAAACAACGTAAGATATTCAACACCTAATTCGGCACATGCCTCGGTGGTCTCTCTTACAGCTTTTACCGCATGCTTATGACCAAAGATCCTGCTCGCTCCCCGACGTGTAGCCCACCTGCCGTTGCCATCCATTATGACAGCAATATGACGGGGCAAATTGTTCGGATCAATCTGGTTTTTCATCAGGAAAAATGGTCATATTAAAAATTGGAGTGCAAAGTTGGTGGTTTTTTTGGTTATTGTAAAGTTTTTGAGGATAACCTTTAATAAAAGTCATAAGGACATGGAATATCCCAAATCGTATAACTGACAGAGATTCCAACAAAATTGTACCAGTCATTGTCGTATTTATTACCGTACTGATAGTTTTTATTAGTTATGTCTCCATCCGAATAGCCATCCAGGTAGTCAAAAAATAGTTTGCGCAGGCCAATCTCAAGATTTAAAGTAATATATGGGCTGATGCCGAATTTGAAGCCTCCGCCGAACGGCAGGGCAAACTGCAATGGACTGCTGTCCTGCAGATCCTGATTGCCACCCAGCACACTGTAACCCGCCACCCCCACAGCGATGTAGGGAGTCCATCTCAGCTTTGCTTTTTCGGCTTTAAAATCGATAAAGTTATATTCCGCCATGGCAGCCAGCTCGAACAGACCAGATTGGAATGATCCCTTTCTCTGCGTACCAAACGGGTCGATGGGGTTTTTGTCCGTCCCGGATATCATGCCGCCGGTAAGGCTGCCCCGCACACTGAAAATATTATCAAAATTCATTTTGTAATACACCACACCCCCGGGTTTTACATTTTCGATATGATAACCTCGCATTAGATCGCCGGCATAGTTAAGTCCGCCGACCCCGATAC
>WGED01000023.1 GCA_015492915.1 Cyclobacteriaceae bacterium | reverse complement strand
TTTTTCCGTGCGGTAAGACTCCACCAGTCTATGGCTGATGTATTCTTTGTCGGAGCCTTTGTTTTTCTTTTTGATTTCCTTGATGAACATGTCAGAATATACAAAAATCATCATCAAAAGTCAAGAACTACTTATTTTCATGGGGCACTACATCAGCCTTCCAAAATCTTCGGTTCAATATTAACAACAAGTTAGTGAGATAAAAACACCGCAAAAACGGCTATTTTGGCCATTTCTGTGTCAAAAATGGTAAACTTGGGGTAATTCCAGTAGATAGTCTTTTTATTATTTTCTAAATGACATTTGATCATCCTCAAAATGTTCATAGTAGGATTCGTGTATTGCTTTGAACGTTAAACTACTCTTAATCTCATAGATTTTTGCCATTAGATGGAAAAAAGTGCAGCAATATCCGATTGAAAACTCTCCTTGGCACTATGTGACAGAAAAACTACGATCGACTGTCCTCTCCTCGGTCTGCTCGGTTTGGCAGAACGCCATGAAACAGCCGCAAACCCAATACGTTCGTGGCGATAGAATTCAGCCACTAATGCGTCCGATTACAGGCAGACGGGCATCATTGTGTAACAGAGTTTCACGCTAAAACCTTTGTACGATCCAAGCACTTTTTCCCATCACAAGCATTCAGAATAGCTTTAACCGTTATCGCACCTTTGTACTGCAAAAGGTCTCTACTTTTTATCTTTTATGATCGAGATCGAGCTTATGGTAATTTTATGTCCAAATAAGCTAAAAATGCAACTACGAGAATTTTTGATTCATGCTTCTTGCCTTTACAAGTTACCTCAATTATAAGAATCATTCAATTAAATGAATCCGCTCCCCTAATCCTATTGAATCAGCAGCATTTTCCCACTTGAAAAATAATTTGGTTTATTCAGATAAACTTTGTAGAAATAAATACCTGGAGGGACTTTTCTTCCTTTCAAATCCTTGCCATCCCATACTATCTTAATACGGTTGTTTCTTGATATTTCAGAAAGGGAAAAACTCCGTATTTTCCTTCCCATCAAATTAACGATCTCTACTCTTAGTGCCGACTGAAAAATTTTTTCTGACAAATCAATGTAAATTGCTGTAGATAAATTAAAAGGATTGGGATAATTTGACACCTTAACCAGCTTGTAATCGAAATTTGAGTCTTTCATTATACCAAGTGGAGACGTGCTCACAGTAAACTCCCAAATATTCCCATCTTTGCTCATGAAAAGGAATTTATTAATGCTTCTTGCATAAACAAGCATATCTCCTCCCCCATAGGGCGGTGGACTGGTGTCCGTTTCTACTTCATACCAGTTTCCTGATGATACATCGTAAATCCATGTATCGGAAAAAAGCTCACCAGATACTCTAGTGCCTGAGAACACCATGCAAAAATTGTTTATTGGATCGTAATCAAAAGAAAATTGCATCCTGCCAGGTGGTGGATTTTGGTTCCTGAGTTTGCGCCAAGTATGGTTTTTAGCTTGGTAAAGCCAAATATCGTTGTAATAAGACGGTATATTCGCTTCAAATTCATTTGTTCCACCAAACATGACTACCCCTCCCAAGGAATCGCAATACGCAAGCGAGTGTGCTCTTCTTCCTTCCGGAGCGTTAGGTGGTGAAAATGGATACTTCTTCCATTCTCTTTTTGTAAGATTCAATTCCCACACATCAGAAGGGTAGGGATAGGTAAATGCCCGACTCCCTCCCCATAGTACTGAGACATCAGAGTTTCTATCATATTCAAGCGCATATTCAAAATGCGGAAGCGGTGGGATGTCCCCGGACGGCTTGATTTCCTCCCATGTCAAAGTGCCTACGTCAAAAGTCCAAGTATCGTTTTTCCCTTCAGCATCGCTTTGCTGACCAAATAGTACAATTAGTCCTTTGCTAGCATCATATGTTCTCCCCTGCTCTGCGTGTCGCCATGAAGGCCTATCCGAAGGATTTCTTTCTGTTGAAATTTTTTGAATCTGACGCCAAAAATTTTGCTTTACATCGTAGAGCCATACATCATTGGCATATGCTTGATAACGCTCTCCACCTGCTGCTGCAAATAACCAGATGACGTCGTGCTTTTCGTCATATACCAGTTTTTGCCAACCGACTCGCTCCCTTGGACGAACCCCCTCTGGATTCAATGGTATCCATTGACCAACTATCGTTTGGGATATCGCGTTTTGGTGAATCAATAAAATAGTACCGAAGACCCACCAAAAAGAGACAAAGGACTTTAAGTTCACTTTTTTGAGGTTTCGCAATTTATTCTTGAACAATGCAAATATCTCCTTATATTTAGATCCTTATACGCTATGAGTTCCTTACTAATTAATATTCTCTTAGTCTTGTATTGCATAATCAACTTATCTTTTGGAACGATAGCTTTTATAGATCATAGGCATAAGTATGAGATTCAATATTCATACCAAAATTCGATGAAATAGCGCTAAAACCTTAATTAAGAATCGTTCAAATGCCCCTAAATATTTCAATATAAAACTTCACATTATCGTATGTCATTATTTTTACAATAGTATGGACTCAGAATAGAGACAGTGATACTGCACTTCCGTGCATAGGATTGGATATTTTTTTCTTAACATCAAGCAAGTACTCAACCGTTAAACAGATAAAAATTGCCATAAATCTATCATAATAAAATCTTTGCCTTCTCACAAAATTGAAATACTATTTTGTGATAAAACGGTTGGATACAAACAACTAATTCAATCACCAATTACAAACCTTAGATTCTTCAGCGGACTGTGAAAAATATGTTTCAGGGAAATGTTCTAATACCAATCCCATATATCTATAGCTTAAAATGATATAGTTAGTACATAACCTTCACTTCCTGTCGCTTTTGAAAGGGGAGAAATTCTATGGCAAACTCTTATCCTATTTTCTACGTTGGGCCTAAGCTTAGACTTGTTTATAATCAGATAAAAGTTTCATAAAAATAAATAGTTCCCAACAGTGCGTAATATACTTTTGGAGGTTCCTCTGTGAAAAGATTAGATGCTATCCAACTCATTCAACCAATTCACGGATTCTTTGAGCCCAATATTTCGGAGAAGTATTATATATTTTTTTTATTATTTTTTTAAAACTCCTATTGCCATTGAGAATTTTAATAAACTCAGCGTTTCTTGGATTTTGGGGCAATAAATTTTTAATATCAATTGTTTCTTTTTTCATATCATTTATACTTTTATGTAATGCTTCAACTGCAAAGTCAATATCTTCCATTGTGACAGTAAGTGGAGGTATGAATCGAACCACTTGCTCATAGTAGCTAAATGTAACATGGAGGCCATATTTTTGACATAGCATAGCAAGATAAAACGCCCCTGTTTTTTGCGGAAAACTCTGCCAATCTAGTTCCATGCCCAACATCAACCCTCGCCCCCTTACATCTTTAATGCAAGCATGTTGTTCCTGGAGCTTCAACAGTTTCTCAAGAAAATATTCCCCTTTTTTACGTGCCTGATTAATCAAATCGTCTTGCTCTACTATATCAATTACAGCATGAACTGCTGCTGCAGCTAAAGGGTCATTTTGGTGGCTGGAAAGATGAGTGAATCCAGATGTCTCTAGCAAATTTCGGACTTCATCTGAAACTACGACCGCCGACACCGGATATCCATTGCCCGCGGTTTTAGATACAACCAGGATGTCTGGTTCAATTTCATAGTTCTCAAAATCAAACCATTTCCCGCAGCGCCCAAAACCTGTTTGAGCTTCATCGATAACAAATAAAGCACCAATTTCCTTGGACAAATTATATAATTTCTGAATATATAGCTTTGGGGGAAATATCATACCGCCAGCAGAAATAACTGTTTCAATAATCACCATCCCAATCTCTGCTGTTCGAGAACCGATGAGGTTTAATGACAAATCCAAGCATTCGGCTTTGCAATCTGGAAAAGTCATTTTCAATGGACAAGAATTGCATGTTGGAGCAATTAATTTATGAGCACCGTGGGCCGATGGCTGATAATCGATTTTCCAGGGATAATCAGAAATGGAGCTCAAGTTTCTTGTTGCTAAGGAAATACCATGATAGCCTCGGTTTATTGCTAGTGTACCAATTTTTCCGGTTATTACTTTTGCAATGCGCAAAACACATTCATTCGCTTCTGATCCGGTAGATAAAAATAATACCTGGTTCAAAGAACCAGGGCAAATTTCTGCCAGACGTCTGGCAGCATCCAACACTTCATATGAAACGTATTGATTTGGAATGTGAATTATCATTGAAACCTGTTTTTGCAATCTTTCTATAAACGAGGAATGCTTATAGCCGAGGATTCCACAAAACTGACCCGCTGCCATATCGAGAATCCGACGGCCATCAGCATCAACAAGATAGCATCCCTCTGCATCTACTATTATACTATCGAGGAAGGGTTGGATTCTGAGAAGATTCGATCCAATATTATCCCATAAAAAAGCACTTCCGCCGTCTTTTTTATTAGAATTCATTTTCTACTCCGAAGATTGTTCAACAGCTATTTATATATATCAGAAAAATCTTTATCTAATCCCAATTATAATCTTTTTAGTTGCCTTGTACAGGCTTTTGCTACCACCACTTTCCGGATTCGCTAAAAATCGTACGAAGTAAACACCAGCCGACAATTTTCCACCGTTTTTTCTTCGGCCATTCCAGGCAATGACATGTTTTCCAGGCTCTAATACTTTTGAGGGGAGAATTGCTACAAGTCGCCCTAAACTATCATAAACCTCCAGGTTGACTAAAACCTTTTTTGGGGTATTAAATAAAAATGTCACTCGCTGGTCAGAAGGATTTGGATATGGTCCTTTTAACAAGAATTCAGTTGGTGTGGTAAATGTGAGGGGCTTTGTCATTGCATTTACCAATAAAGTTCCGTTCTCTCCCATAACCCGAAGTTCGTATATCCAGCTGCCTGATTCCATTAGATCTTCGCAGTGGCCAACAAAGTAAGGCTCAGCTGGATTTTCAGTTAATTTCCTTAGCGAATATGAACATATATTCTTTTGCAATCCACTTCCCTTTTTTATTATTTCTACACTTGTAATCATGGGATGCTTTCTGATTTTCCAAGTAATCCTGATGCTGTCTTCTTTTGGAAGAGCAGTAAACTCATCGACAAAATTAAAAATATTCACAGGATTACCTCGGCCAAGGATTTCGATATTTCGAAAAGCCGCGCCTGCGTTTTTCCATGTATACAGGGCAACGGTACCTCCCTGAAATCTTTTATCTTCCACGTTGAACATAGCAATATTATCTAAATACACTCGTATCTTTTCTTTTACAGCATATATTTTTAGTGAATAAAACTTTGCTTTCTCATAAATAAATTTCTTTTCTGCGAGCAAACTTGGTATTCCGTCTTCCACCGCGACGAGCCTTGCATATTTTAATTCTTGGTTCATTGAAAAGCGAATATAATTTGAATTATCAACCACTCGAAACATTACTCCAATTTCATCATCATCCATAGAGGCTATCTCAAGAGTCAAGCGGAAATCATAGACCCACAAGCCTTTCACTTTAATAAAAGTACCTGGCTTTAATAATTGAGACAGGCTATCCTGTCCTCCCCCCCAGTTGTTCCCAGTTTGTATTAAGGTATTATCGACTACAGACCATTCAGAAGGACCTCCCAAATCCCCTTGATCGACAATCACCCATTCATCAAGCGAAGAGTTTTCAAAAAAATCTTTAAATAGGTCCGTTAGTGGAAAAGTATCTTCAGGATTCAAAGGATCGCTACCAAAGAAGACCTCATCTCCATCGACCATTCCATCTTCATCTGAATCAGCAACCAAAAAATCGGTTTCATCGCCATCTACAGCACCATTTCGGTTTCTATCTTCTTCACCATCTGATAATCCATCACTATCCGTATCCCAAGTTAATGGATCACTATTGTGAGTTGGGTCCGAATCGGGCTTAAATTTCTTTAAATCCGTAGCTACCAGAGGTCCTTCTTCCCCGTCAGGATCAGGAATAGGCGTTTGTACGCCCATTTCTACGCCATCAGGAATTCCATCATTATCGGAATCTTCTAATATTGGAGAAGTTTCGTTTAGATCCCAAAGTCCATTTCTATTTAAATCTTCCATGCCGTCGCCTATTCCATCATCGTCACTATCAATATCCAATGGGTTTGATTTAAGTCGGATTTCGGTACCATCGCTGATTTCATCTCCATCAGAATCGGCTCTTCGGGGATCAGTTTCTCCAGGATCGACTTTTCCATTTTTGTTGACATCCTCTGTCCCATCTAAAAGCCCATCGCCGTCCGAGTCGGCTATAGTGGGATCTGTTTTTGTGGATGGATCGGTATCAGCTATAAAGCGGTCTAATTGAGTTGCTAAAATCAGCCCAGAGCTATCAGGATTGGTAATAGGAGAAGTGATTCCTTTTTCAAGACCATCTGATAATCCGTCTCGATCCGTATCCCAGGCTGCTGGATTGGTTTCGCCGAAATCAGTCGAATTGTTTCGATTTGCATCTTCATCCCCATCCATAAGACCATCATCATCAGAGTCCAAATCGATTGGGGATATTCCTCTTAAAACTTCTGCACCATCAAGGAGGCCATCGCCATCTGTATCCGTATTAAGAGGATCGGACTCACCTTGATCAATCATTCCATTATAATTGAAATCTTCTTCACCATCCAAGAGGCCGTCTCCATCGCTGTCGCTTTGCAATGGGTTTGTCGTAGTAAGAGGGTCAAAATCAGGAAGAAAAACAGCCAGGTTTGTACCCTTTATTTGTCCGTTGCCTGGGACACCCACAGTGCGGCCCAGCTCAACTCCATCGGAAATTCCGTCGCCATCCGTGTCCATTGCACGGGGATTGGTCTCATAGGCTTCAACCAAACCGTTCCTATTGATATCTTCTTCTCCATCACTTAGGCCGTCATCATCGGTATCCCGATCCATCGGATCAGTACTATGCGCCAGCTCAATATAATCTGGTAGCCCGTCTTGATCGGTGTCCACAGGTTTTGTAAGACTTGCTCTTGCCAGTTTAAGAACAGAATGCGTTTCATCATAATATGAAATTAAAGGGAGATCATCTTGGGTAAGGTCCATGGAGCAATACTTTCCAACCGAACCGGATGAATCTACTATCTCGATTTGCCATTTACTGTCTTTTTTATAAGCAAGCTTCAGCATTCCACCATCTGAATTGTCGTGAAATGCGATAAATGGTGTGAGATCTCTGCTGATATTAATAGAAGTGTAAGAACTGGAAGCAATACCAATAATTGAATCGACTGTTTCGATTGTCCATGATCCGTATGTTCCGGTAGCATACTTTAGCAAAAACCTATTTCCACTAATTCTTTCAAGAAAGCTGATATGGACCTTGCTATTTGAATCAATATCTATGCTATTGCAATATCCCATAAGCCGAGGCGTAGTTTGTGATTTCGGCAATGATTCTGTGTTCCAATTGCCTGACATATCAAGAAATGCATATTTCATCTCTCCATAACTTTGCCTTAAATAGCTGACATGAGGTCTTTGGTATTTATCTAGTACAATATCATTCCATTTGCCAGTGGGCGAAATAGTATCGATTGGAAAATGAACTGACCAGTCATTGCCATCAAAAAACGCATATAAAGGCTTAAGTTGCACCGGACTTTCGCCAAGACTATACTCTATCCAATAAACAATATGCACATTGTTCAATGTGTCAACCGCTATGGACGTATCATATCCAATGCCTCCGATATCGTCAAGTACTTGTTTGTTCCATTTTTCGCCATCAAAATAGGCATATCTAAGGTCGTATCTGAATGTTGTATAGCTTATATGAGGCAGGTCATTTGAATCTAAATAAATAGACGTAAATGCTCCAATTTCCTCGATAAGAGTTTTTTCCCAGTTACTCCCATTAAAATAGGCGTATTTTACTCCACCGCTGTAACTATTGACGCGACCATAAGATATATGTGGATTATCCTGGCTATCCAACTGTAGGGCAGTGAATACTCCCACTGGTCCATCCTCATCAACAACTGTAAAATACCAATGATAATTGTTTTCTTGGGCACTTAAGTCGGTGGACCAAAAAAGCAGAATTACAATCAGACCGCTTACTTTGGCCAACATTTTCATTTCAAATTCCCTAATAGTTTTTAAACTTTTACGATCAACTGGAGTGATCTTTTTCTCATTATTACCATTTGGGCTCTTGCAGATAATTTGAATATATGAGAACTTAGGGGGGTCTTAGAAAGAAGCATACCAAAATCAATTCTACTGAAATAGCAAGGCAATTTAATGACAATATTCAGTAATCTTTTCCGATGATAAGAGTAATAAAAAGTCCACAAATACCCCATCAACAACTTAGCCGAATCCATTGAACAGGCTATTTTTCAGGACGCCCTGAGCTGCAAATACTTCCTTCTAGAAGCTTGGCCGTAAACCCCCGTTTTTTGAGACGAGCTATTTCGGGGCTCAATTTAGGCGGATGCGGGCAAACCCAGCGCAGACCGGATGAATGCCACCGTGACGGCCATGTTTTTGACCAACTCAGCCACAGCAAAGCGAATTCGGGACAAAGCAACCGAGACCTTTTCCCTTTCTTCGCGCATTTTGCCTGCGATGTGCATGAAGTTGACCACTGCCGCCGCCATGGCCAGCTGCCAGAGCGTCCGTTTTCTGCCAAAGTAGCGACTTTTCCGGATGCCGCGTTGTACCAGTCTTGCAATGCTGTGCTCGACCACTACGCGTTGCCGGTATTGTGTTTTGAAGGTCTCCGTTTGAGCATCGGCCCGGGCTTTTTGCAACAAGTCTTCCCGGGGATGAAAACGAATGGTCTTATGCTTCCGGGTGTCTGAGTTGATACAGCGGTCACGCAGAGGACACATTTGGCAAAGGGCTTCGCCAAAAATAAATTCTTTGGTGAGGCGCGTTGTTGGTTCTTTGCCCAATTTGACCTTTACCCATTTATAGGTCGTGGTCGTATGGCCTGCCGGACAGGTCACCCGATCCTGCTCCAAATCAATATGAAAATCGTGCTTGGTAAAGTGACTCCGCTTCGGAGCTTTGGGGAC
>WGED01000022.1 GCA_015492915.1 Cyclobacteriaceae bacterium | reverse complement strand
GTGTATAAGAGACAGTTTACATAGTCATTGCCGTTGCGGTCGGCGTTGATGCCATCCTTGAAAATCACGGCATTCCAGGTGCCGTCGTCAAGGAAGGAAAAATCCACATCCATCTCGCGGGCGTCCCAGTTGGTCATGCCGCCCACATACCAGGCATCGCCCTTTTTGCGCGCTATCACGGCATATTCGCCCACTTTGCCGTCCAGCGCCACCGTTTCGTCCCACACGGTCGGAAAACCACGCAGCAGTTCCAGCACTTCGGGCTCTGCCTCGTAGCGCGTCGGCGCGTCGGAGAGCATCTGCAACGGGGCGTAGTACATCACATACATGGCGAGTTGCTGGCACCGGGTACCCTGGCTCATGGGCCTTTCCATGAATACGGCAAAATGGGCCTTTTGGGCATTGTGCATGGCGCCGGGCGTATAGTCCATCGGACCGGCAGCCATCCGTATAAAAGGAATCGATACTGCATAATCAGGTGTTGTGCCATGAGGTTTTGAGAATTTGTTGTACTCCAGACCACGAACCCCCTCTCTGTTGATCACGTTGGGATACTTCCGATGCAGTCCGGCAGGCTTGTAAGCGCCATGAAAATTGACCAATAATTTGTGCCCGGCGGCTGCCCTGGCAATGCGATGGTAGTAGTTGACCATCACCTGATCGTCCCTGTCCATAAAATCCACCTTCAGCCCCTTCACACCCAATTCCTCAAACTGATCCATGGCCTCCTGCAGCTTCTCGTCCAGCGGATAGTGCACACACCACAAGAAAACACCCACGCCTTTTTCTTTACCATAGTCGATGATTTCCCTCAGATCAATTGCATCAGATAATTTCATCAGGTCGTACTGATCGGACCATCCCTCATCGAGATTGATGTATTCGATACCGTTTCTCGCGGCAAAATCAATGTAGTATTTATAAGTCTCCGTATTGACGCCGGTCCTGAAATCCACTCCGGTCAGGTTCATGGCGCTCCACCAGTCCCAGGCCACCTTGCCGGGCTTCACCCATGAAAAATCAATGTTTTTGTCATGGGGTGGGCTCAGCTTGTACACGAGGTCGGTGTCGAGCAGTTGCGCATCGCTTGTGGCAATCATGACGACGCGCCACGGCAGATCACGCGGGCCGGCTGTATTGGCGATGTAGTCCGCCCGCTCTTTCACCTTCAGGTTAAAATCCATGTGCCCGCCCGGCTCCCATCTTGTGGGTACGGCTGGGAATACCGCCTGCAAGGCATAGGCGGTCTCCGCATCCTTCACTACATGAAAACCGGGATAATCTTCCAGCGCCGCTTCGGTGATGAGCACATTGAGCCCCTCCGGCGACTGCGCCAGCACGGGCAGCATCGTCAGGCTGTCGGACATTTGCGAAAGGCTGCTGACGGTATAAAAATCTTCGTAACTGTGCTCAAAACTGTTGGTGCGCGGATGCGAAGCCCATACTTTGTAGTCTCCGGCAAAATTGAACGCCGCCGTTTCAATTTTTATGATCAGTTCACCCTTCTTCAGTGTTCCGAAGCGGTAGGCAAACCCTTCGTCATACGCCCTCGCCGTGAGCGTGTAGTTGTCCTTGAAAGTGATGACAAGTTCATTGTAGTGGTCACGGATTTTGCTGCGCCGGCCATACAGGGGCGTAATGATGTTATCGACGCTGTATCGCTTACTTTTCTTTACCACAGGCGCCGCACCCCACGTCGTTCCGTCCTCCAGCACTACCGAAACAGGCGATGATCTGATAACCGGTTGATTTTCATAGGATACGGCATAAAATATCCTGTCGCCGATTTCGATCACTGCTGACAGTTTGCCGTCAGGCGATGTTATCTCAAACCGTTTGGGTTTGGCTGCATGAGTATGTGTGATCATGAAGGACATTAGAAATAAGAAAAAGAGACTTGATGATTTCATAGTGATAATGGGTTGATATTAAAAAAATACCGAGACAATATCCCAATTTACGCATATCTACGGGTTCCATTGAAATATTAGCTGCCAATTCTTTTTTTACTAAAGATACTTTCCGTGGCAATTTCACCTAAAAACAGAAAAGCCCTGGCTTTGCGCCGGGCTTTCTTTTGAACCTAAACCATTATGCGTATATCTACTTTTTCTTTGTTCGTATTTTACAGCATCACTATATTTCCGTGCGATGCTTTTTTCATGCTTTGTTCTTTTTTACTGAAATCACAATCGGATATTTCGCCGATCGAATATTGATGATTGACTTTGTTAAATGAAAATATCTGACAGCTTTCAACGGAAATTTTATTGTACTCACTGTTGAGCCGGTCGTTTTGAGCGATATCGATACTCCCCGAAGCAAGCGATACACTGATCTCTTCGCTGTCTCTAAAGGCACTGACCGTGAATTTGTCGCCCCTGCAGATCGACGTGATATTTCCGGATATGACGATAAAGGGCCTTTCAATGTTCTCATTGGTATCAAAAAAGGCCTCACCTTCAAGGTGCACTACCCGGTAACGGGAACTGTAATTTTCGTAATAACTCAACTTGCTGTTTGAATTCAGGATTACTTTTGTCCCGTCTTTCAAAAGGATGGTTTTGGCATGCTCAGTATCATTGATATGGGTAATCATAGCCGGATCGCCATCGCTCTCGTTCGTCATCACACCAGAAGGCTTCAGAGCAAACCAGGCGCTAATTATAATCAGCAACGCAGCAGCCACTCTCGACACCCACGATAGCCGGAACACGCTGGTTCGCTTTGCCTTACCCTTATCCATCATCGATTCCAGCTTTTTCCAATGTCTGCCACTCCATTCCGGGCTCTCCTCAGCCCCGAACTGATACCAGTCATTTTCAATCAATTGCAAAAAAACTTCCGGATCATGATCCACATCATGACGAAGCTCATGCAGTTCTTCATGAGAAAGTTCTTTGTTGAGGAATCGATGGAATAATGATTTTTTCACCTTCAATAAATTGCTTTTCACACGGTTATACACACATAAAAGAAAATAC
>WGED01000021.1 GCA_015492915.1 Cyclobacteriaceae bacterium | reverse complement strand
CTCTACGCTGATGGCATAATGCCCATCGTCATAAAGCGCCTGCCCGTACCCTGTCATTCATTTGTTCATATTTTCTTACTTAAAAAGTGCCTGATATAAAAAATACTGATATCTATCAGAGGATTGAAGTTCAAAGCTTCGGCAACCCAACCCTCTCTGCTTAGATATTTCCGTCAATTGTATCAAAAACTCATCTGTCTGGTATCAGTTTTCTTTTGTACATCTGTATCGTGTTTTGTATCCCGTAATAGAGCGCGTCGGCGATGAGCGCATGGCCGATGGATACCTCATCGATAAAGGGTATCTTCTCAATGAGAAAATGAAGATTCTCAAGGTTGAGGTCGTGGCCGGCGTTAATACCCAGTCCTACTTCCCGGGCCCTCACGGCAGCATTGACAAATGGCTTTACGGCTTTTTCCCTGTCCACCCCGTAATTGGCGGCATAGGGCTCGGTGTACAGCTCGATGCGGTCGGTCCCCGTCTCAGCCGCAGCTTCGATCATTGCAAGATCGGTCTCGATAAAGATAGAGGTACGGATACCCTCTGCCTTGAGCTCTGCAATAATGTCTTTCAAAAATGCCTTATTTTTCATGGTGTCCCACCCTGCATTGGAGGTGAGCGCATCCGGCGGATCGGGTACGAGTGTGGCCTGATCAGGTCTCACCCTTTTTACCAATTCAATGTACCGCTCATTGGGATAGCCTTCGATATTGAATTCTTTGGTGATGACCTCTTTCAGATCGAGCACATCCTGATAGCGGATATGCCGCTCGTCGGGGCGCGGATGCACCGTGATGCCGTCGGCGCCAAACATTTCACAATCTACCGCCATTTTGACCACGTCGGGCACATTGCCGCCACGGGCATTTCGAAGGGTGGCGATCTTATTTACATTTACACTCAACTTAGTCATAGTGTTGTGGAATATTTATAACTTTGCGGCAAGATAAGGATATTAATCATGAGTTTAAAAGAACAAATCAACGCCGATATAAAAAAAGCCATGCTCGAGAAGAACAAGGATGACCTGAGGGCGCTCAGGGCTATCAAATCTATGATCCTTCTCGCTGAAACGGAGAAAGGCGCAGGCGGAAGCCTCAGCCCCGATGCTGAGATGAAGATCTTACAGAAAGCTGCCAAACAGCGGATGGACAGCATCGCGCTGTACCGCGAACAAAACAGAGACGACCTTGCTGACGCCGAACAGGCCGAGCTGGAGGTGATCAAACGTTATCTGCCCGAGCAACTTTCGGAAGAAGAACTCGAAGCAAAGGTGAAGGAGATCATCGAAAAGACAGGCGCCTCTTCTATGCGCGACATGGGCAAAGTGATGGGCGTGGCCACTAAAGAGCTGGCAGGCAAAGCCGACGGTAAAACCATTTCACAGGCAGTCAAGAAACTTTTATCCTGATCCGTTGAATATCGCTGACATTATCATTATCGCCCTGCTTATTCTCGGAGCCTTTAACGGATTCCGCAAAGGCTTTGTGCTCGAAATTATCGGTGTTGCGGCTTTTATTCTGGCAATCATCGGTGGTTTTAAGTTGCTCCATGTAGGCATGGAATACGTATCCAGGGTTTTTGACAATCTGGGCAGCCTGCTTCCTTTTATATCATTTATGATCATTTTTGTCATTATTCTAATCGCCGTCAACGCGCTTGGCAAAACGCTGAAAAAGATCATTGACTGGACGCCGTTGGGGCCAGTGGATAATCTTGCAGGTGCGGTCCTTGGCGTGATCATGTGGATGCTCGGACTGAGTATTGTTTTCAGTGTGCTCGATTCTCTGCAGATCACCGGTTATATCCCGTATCTGAGTGAGTCGTCCGTAGCGCCCCATATCCTTGATTTCGGCACTAAGGTGGTGGATATGATCACAGCCGTATTCCCTTCTTTCAAGGATTTTATACAATCACTTAAGGAGCTCTTCGAAAAGTTTGTTTCTTGATTCTCGTCGTTGATAATTTCGATTCATTCACCTATAATCTTGCGGATTATTTCCGCCAACTCGATCTGAAGGTTGAAGTGTTGCGTAACAATGCGGACCCCGGGCTTTTGATGAACTACCGCTACGATGCCGTGGTGCTGTCACCGGGGCCCGGTGTGCCGGAAACCTCCGGCAGGCTCATGGAAATATTGCATTATTATCATGACAAAAGGCCTGTTTTGGGTGTCTGTCTCGGCCATCAGGCTATTGCCTCGTACTTTGGCGGGGATATAAAAAAGGCCCTCAGACCCATGCATGGAAAAATATCGCCTGTTTCTCATGAAAAAGATGTTATCTTTGCAAATCTTCCGGCAAGATTTGAAGCTGTAAGGTATCATTCTCTGATTTGCAGCAACCTTTCCCATGATTTACAAGTTATAGCTAAGGATGATCTCGGCGAGGTCATGGCCATCAGACATTCAACCTTACCAGTGTACGGATTACAATTTCATCCCGAGGCGGTATTGACGCGACACGGGCTGGAGATACTGAAAAACTGGAAAGAGATTAATGCACTTTCTCATTGAAAAATTTAAAATTTAAAGTTATTTTTCAATCAGTGCGCTAACATTCATGAATATTTGACAATGGCGTTAGAGTTAAAAGAAGAGGGAAAGTATAAATACATCGACACAGGGGAAGGCCCGGTAATGCTTTTACTTCATGGCCTGTTCGGGGCATTGAGCAACTGGGATGTGGTGATCAATGAATTCAGGAATGATTTCAGGATTGTCATCCCGATGCTTCCGATCTTTGACCTTCCTTTCCGCAAAGTAGGTCTTGATGCTTTGGTCGACCATCTCGACGGTTTTGTTGAGATGAAGGGTCTCAATGACTTTGTGCTCATGGGCAATTCGCTCGGAGGCCATATCGCGCTGATTTACACGCTCAGGCGACAGGAAAAAGTAAAAAGATTGATTCTGACGGGCAGCTCGGGTCTTTTTGAAAATGCGATGGGCGGCTCGTATCCGAAACGGGGCAGTTATGAATACATCAAAGAGCGGGCGGAATACACATTTTACAATCCGAAAAGTATTTCGGAAGATTATGTGAAAGAGGTATTCGAAACGACAAAAAGTATTCCGAAATGTTTAAATATTGTCGCCATTGCCAAGTCCGCACAGCGCCACAACATGGCGAATGAACTGCCGGATATCAAAGTGCCCACATTGCTGATATGGGGTCTGAATGATACGATCACTCCGCCGATGGTAGCACATGATTTTAACAGGCTTTTGCCTAACTCGACGCTGAAGTTTATCGACAAATGTTGTCATGCGCCGATGATGGAACAGCCTGAAAAATTTAACATGATTTTACGTAAATATTTACTTGGAGAAAAGGTAGTAGCATGATAGCAGAGGAGCTTATAAACAGGATGATACCCGCCCTTAAGACGACCGATACGGCCGAGAAGGCGATCATCTGGATGGAGGAGTTGAAGACAAGCCAGCTTCCCGTGATCGGTGACAACAAATTCAAGGGGCTGATCACGGAAGATATGATTCTCGAGGGCAATAACCTTAATCGCCAGATCGGTGAATTTGAGCTGATCTCTCAGGATTGTTATGTCAATGAAGACCAGCACTTGCTCGATATCATCAGATTGGCGAGAGAGTATGACTCTGAACTGGTAGCCATCATCAACAATGACGGAGAGTTTATGGGCGTATCGCGCCATGAAGATACAATACGTGCTTTTTCCAATACCGTCACAGTGCAGGGGCAGGGCGGCATTCTTGTGCTCGAGATGAGGGCGGTGGATTATTCAATGGCCGAGCTGAGCCGTCTCATCGAAGCAGACGATGCCAAAATCCTCGGTGCATATCTTAACCAACACCATAAAGACCCGAACTTTATTTATCTGACTCTCAAGATCAACAAGGAGGACCTGACCACCGTATCCGCCACCCTGGAGCGATTCGGCTATAAAATAGTGGCCAAATTTCATGAAAGCTTTAACGATGATGCGGAGCGTGAGAGGCTTGATAACCTTTTAAATTTTCTCGACATCTGATTCTTTTCAGAATCATTTTCCTAATTTAGCCTGTACAAACCATGAAAAATCAGCCTTTTTTCATGGTGGGTTTATGCCAGGGCTCCGGAACTTTTTCCGGAGAGCACTTTAATTTTTTGATAAATGAGGAAAGTAGCCATCCACGGAAAGACATTCCCTGAAAATACCATTCCAGTCATAGAACAGGCTGTGCGGCTCTTGCTTAAAGAGGAATACTCCTGTTTCCTCTCTACACCGTTGGCCGAACAGCTCAACACAAAAAGCACCGACCTGAAATCCTGCCGGATCTATAATCCGGGAGACGATCTGAAAAATTATGATTTTGTCATGAGCATCGGGGGTGACGGCACATTGCTCGAAACGATCACGCATGTAGGAAGCGCTGAAACACCAATACTCGGGGTCAATACAGGAAGGCTCGGCTTTCTGGCTACCACAAACAAGGATATGATCGGCGCCGCGCTGGAAAATATAAAAGACAATAACTATGAGCTTGACGCCCGGACGCTCCTGAGGGTTGACTCACCCGATTTGGTGCTCTTTGACAATCAGAATTTCTGCCTCAACGAAGTGGCTGTCCTCAAGCAGGACACCTCATCAATGATCACCATTCACACTTATATTGACAACGAATTCCTCAATTCGTATTGGTCCGATGGTCTGATCATTTCCACTCCTACAGGCTCGACCGGTTATTCACTCAGTTGCGGCGGGCCTGTGGTGATGCCTCATTCCGACAATCTGATCCTGACGCCCGTGAGCCCGCACAATCTGAATGTGAGGCCGCTGGTTGTCTCCGACGACTGTACCATTTCATTCGATGTGCACAGCCGGTCCGATTATTTCATGCTTTCCATCGATTCCAGATCGCAGGTTATCAAAGCCGGCACTCCGATGACGGTAAAAAAAGAGCGCTTCCAGGCACGGCTGATAAAATTTGACGGCTACAGCTTCGTTAAGACCCTGAGAAAGAAACTCAACTGGGGTTTTGATGTGAGAAACTGATTTTTTTATCTTTCCGCCATGATGCCAAAACACATCACATATACCATCATCTTTTTATGCCTGCCGTTCTTTGCTGTCGCACAGAAGAAAAAGCAGACCTACAAGTCCAAAATGGAGAACTTCAGGGTCAAGAAGAAAGACTTTAAGAAAAACAGGTACTTCGCCGCCGGCGGCAGCCTTAATTTCATGACTTATTTCGGCGATCTGGCGCCCACAGAGAATTTCTTCAGCACGGATATCAGCCAGATAAAGCCGGGCATCAGCGCACACATTCAATATCATTACGGCCCCAGGATGAGTCTGAAAGCCGAACTGATGTACGGCAGGCTTACCGGTGATGATTTTTCTTCGGCCAGTCCTGATAAGACCGATGAGCGGACCCGCTATTTGCGTAATCTCAGTTTTCGCAACGATATCATTGACTTCTCGGTCATGTCTCGTATTCATATCTTCAAAAATTACCTCGAATTCAAGGAACGTAAATTTTTCAATATTTACTTCACAGGCGGCATCAGCATTTTTTATCATAATCCCAAGGGCAAGGTCCCTGATTTTGATGTCCATGGAAGACGCTATCCCAATTCGGGAGAATGGGTAGCTTTGCGCCCGCTGGGCACCGAAGGGCAGCAAAGCGAATTTTACGATATAAAGCCGTACAGCAAGATACAGTTGGCAATCCCTGTCGGAGGAGGCTTTAACTTTAAGCTAACCGAAAGGCTTGATTTCTCATTGGAGTTTGATTATCGCTTTTTGCTCACCGACTACATCGATGATGTCAGCAACCGCTATGTGGATCTCGGAGCGCTGACAAGTGAAATGGCGCGGTCCATGTCGGACAGATCGAGAGAGGAATATGCTGTGATGACAGGTCAGGAAAGAGACTTGACAGGGGTTGAGTTTGTGACGTATGTTTCGAAATACGACGGCAACCGCTATACCGTGATACAGGGATACGGCACTGACGGGGCAAGCCGGGGCGGGGCCGGCAAAGACACGTACTTCGTCACCAGTTTCAAAATCTCCTACATAATCCAAAAATCAAAACGACGTGATCAATAAAACGCTGACAATCTGCCTGGTTTTGATGCTTGTGTCAATGGGTGTTTCAGGCCAGTATTCAAGTTATAAGTACAAGAAAAAGAACCACACGACCGAAGCCGGCTATCGCAAAGCCATAAAGCAATCCAGATACCTTTATGGTGGATTGGGTATATGCGCGTTAAACTATTTCGGAGACCTCACACCCAACGATGCTTTGATCAAAAATACCCTGAAAACCATACGCTCCGGCATATCAGCATTTGTCAATTATAATTTTGCGGGTAATCTGTTTTTCAGGGGAGAGTTTATTTACGGCCGCCTTATCGGTGATGACTACAATTCAGGGAAAGGCTCGAATATCGCTATCAGAAAATACACACGGAACCTGAGTTTTCGGAATGATATTGCAGGTTTGTCGCTCACCGGCCATTTCAGATTGCTGGAAGATGAATTTGAATATTACAAGAGGAAAAAAGTAAACCTGTACCTGCATACGGGTTTGTTTATCTTTTACAGCAATCCCAAGTCAAAAATACCCGAAAAGTCATACGACGGTGTGCCTTTCGATAATGCCGGTGAATGGGTTGCATTGCGGCCACTCGGCACGGAGGGGCAAAACCGTCCCGGCTACGGCCCTTCGTACAGTGCTATCCAGATCGGGATTCCGCTCGGTGGAGGTGTTCGCATCAGGCTCGGACAACGAACCGACATGAGCATCGAAGCAACTGCTTATTATCTCCTCAGCGACTATATCGACGATGTGCATGGGAATTACGTCGATCTCGGCCTTTTTGATGATGAGTTGGCCAAAGCAATGTCCGACAGGAGCAGAGAAGAAAAAGCCATGCTGAAAGATGAGCTGCGTGATTTTAATCTGATCGATCAAAACAACGAGGAAGTAGTCTACGAATCGCAATACGACGGCAAAACTTACCTTGTTTACAAAGGCTTCGGTGAGGAGGGAGGTATTCGTGGGGGCGAAAGAAATGACCTGATGACCAATATCTCCTTTAAAATTTCTTATATCTTTACAAATTAATCCGGATGTAAAAGCGTTTCCTTTTTAGCATTCACAAAACAAGGATATATTGAAACTCTTCTATACATTTTTATTTTCATTTATTTCTCATATCACTTTCGGCCAGATTCATGAGTTTGGTATCGGGGTCGGCGGACTTAACTATGCCG
>WGED01000020.1 GCA_015492915.1 Cyclobacteriaceae bacterium | reverse complement strand
GCCTAGTACTTTTTTCTCTGATATTACAAGGGGTATATCATTACCATCCCGCTCAATGGTTGCAAGGGCAAAAGCCTGGGAAAGAAAGGCCGGCAAAAACATATATTCCGAAGGCTCAGCCACCTTATCTGTCGGCAACCCCAATATCAGATCAATTCCGAAATCAGACCATGGATGATCGGTTAAAAACAGATCGAGCAACTGCCGGAGCGTCGTCCCGCTATTTTGCCACTCTTCAGGATAATGGAATGTGATAACTCCATCACATGCTTTCACCAAAATATCCCTGATCCTCGTCGCACAATTATCGTAGAAAAAATCATACTTGTAAAAGCGGTTTTCCAGCTTATAATTTTCCATCAGCAACTGATACAAACGATTGCGCTCTTTGAGGTCAAGGTTGAGGACCTGCTCCGAAACGGACCTGTTCTCGTACTTAAAGGAGTAAATAAAACCATCATACCGCTGCACCGACAACATATAGTTGAGTTTGCCACGCATGAATTTTATATAAAAATTGGGTGTGTTGAAATCAAAGGTGCCATAGTTGAACACCAGATCAATACCCTGTTTTGTATCTTTGATCCTGATGGCACTGTGCCCGAAAGTGGAGTAAAGCTCTTCGCCGGGCGATCCCGTCAGCAAGCTGACCACAGAGGCGTCGGTGAGCGTCTGAGCTCCGGCAGAGGCAAAAATCATTAAAAATCCATAGACGATAAGTATCTTCCTCATCCGCCGCTCAGTTTGCCGTTATGATATATTGATATTGAAGGCTGGCAGTATCAACTGATATATTTTTAAATCCCGCCGTTTCCAGGTCTTTCACCACCTCTTCTGTCGGCACCTTGTCCTCCGATGGCCCCACAGGCAGATCACCGGGCTTAAAGTCCACCAGCACGAGGATGCCACCGTCGCGCAAAGCATTATTGACTATTTTCATGTATTCAGCCCTGTTGTTCAGATAATAAAACACATTAACCATTAGTACCGCATCCACTTCATCTGTGTGAAGATTCGGCTCATCCTCAACCGTCAGCCTGGTTTCAATGACTTCAGCCTGCTCAATTGGCAATTCCAGCTTTCGGTCCTCGATGTAATCGAGATATCGCTGCTCTATATCAATGGCTATGACTTTTTTGGCTTTTCTCGAAATAGGAAAAGTGAAATAACCTGTTCCTGATCCTATGTCTGCTACAATCTTGCCTGACAAATCGCCGAGTTTTTCAATTACCAGACCGGGATTTTGCCATGCACCCCGATTGGGATCAGGTTCGGCATTGAGGCGGATATCATATTCGAACTGGTCAATAATCGTATCAACTTTCAGATCATCCGGGGACAACCTGGACAATATATTTTCCTTGTGCCTCTCAGGCTTTTTTTCATTGCATGAATAAAAACTCAATATTGAGATATGCAAAAGAAAAATTATGACTATCCGCCGTGTTGATGGCATAAACTTTTATTTTTCGCTCCGGCAAATTTAAGCTAAAAAGATTATCTTTAGATAAAGTTAGTTCAAAAACAGCATTATGAAACTTGACAAAAAGAAGCTGAAGCCAGAGGAAATCAGCTCGATGAAGGACAGTTTTTTTCACATTTATCATATCCTCTCAGATGACGGATTCCTGACAAAAGAGTTTGTGGGTTGCCTCTTAAAATGGAGCATTCAGTTACCTCTGTCAGAAGGTGATCTCAAATACATTAACCCGTTTTACCAAAGCAATGAGAAACCAACGAGGGAGGAGACACTCGAACATCTTTTCAATCTGGTATATATGATCTATCTCGACGGAATCGTGGAAGACATCGAGTTGGAAGTCGTTTCGAAATTTGCTGAAGAAATGGGATTTGCCCCTCATATTGTCAATGATCTCCTCAAAACTATCGTAACCGCACCATACGATGGCGTCGGCATAGATCATGTGCGGTCACATTTAAAGGAAATTCTCGAATAAGAAATCTTCACAGAGCAATCAGGCCTGTTATTTTACTTGCTTTCTCATAAATAGCCACTACCTCATCACTCGAAAATATCATCTTTTTCATGGTAAAAGCGATAAAATTGCCCTTTCTCGAATCACGGGTTTGGAAGGTCTCTTCCTGAAAAAGTTTCCTCACCGCTCGCTCGGAAGATTTCGGTACCACAAATTTAAACATATAAACGGAGGGCCAGGTGTGCTCCTGGTCAAGTTTGTCTTTGAAATGTTGATGAGGATCCATACCGCTTTCTTGTCAAAAGGTAATGCCTCCCCTGCGAAAAATTGCTTAGAAAAACCTGTACCTCATATCCTTGATATCGGCAAATTCCTTGATGGCTTCGGCCGCCTTGTACGATGCCATCGAGGCCATACGCTGTTCAAGCTGGCTCTTATAAGGTGAATAATCGGCTATTTCCGGTGCTTGGGTAAAGTTAACCAACTCCAGCACGACGATCCCCGGCTCCTCCTTTACTGGAGCCGAAACCTGCCCGGATTCCATGCCAAACACCGTACCTATGGCCACAGGTGCAAAGCCAACTGCCGGTAATGAGTTGGCGGAAAACTTAAGATCGCTTTGGCTGTAAACCTTGGCATCACTACCATATGTTTCAGATATTTCGTCAAGGGTGCCCTCGTGCCCCTTCAGTTTCGATATGATCAAATCACCTTTCTTTTCGTTGCGAACCTTGAGTCCCAACTGATCCCTGACATCTTCGAGAGTAGCCGGACCCTTTTCTGTAATTTTGGTCAATACCGCTACGATATACCTATCATCCAGCTCCTTCACATCAGATACATCACCGATTTCCGCATCATTGTAAGCCCATTGAATGACCGAGCGCGCATTGGCAACATCGTTAAATCTTCTGTCATTTTTACCAACCTTTTCAGCGTTGAACACTGGCAGGGAATCTCTCTCGGCATTGGCTATGAATTCATCATAATTTTTACTGCTCGAAGCAAAGTAATCTGCCCTGCGAAATGCCTTGTTTTGAGTCACATCACTCGGTGTAATTTCACGTTCTATTATCGCAACATAGTAGGCATTTTTATTAACCGGCTCCGTCACTTTAATGATATGATAGCCGAATTGTGTCTCTATCACCCTATTGATAAGGCCTTTCTTTTTAGCGCTGAAAACTGCCTCTTCAAATGGTTTAACCATTTTACCTTTGGAAAACCATCCAAGATCGCCACCATTCTGTGCTGTTCCGTCTTCACTGTTTTCCCTGGCGAGCTGCTCAAAATCCGCTCCGTTACGTAACTGATTCAGTAATTTCCGGGCTTTGGCTTTCGCCTTAGCTTTTCCGGCATCCGTTGTATCTTTCCATTTTATAAGAATGTGACTTGCCCTCACAGCACCGGCCGTATCCTCAACAATATCGCTTATCTTATACAACGTGAACATACCATTGCGGAAATAAGGCCCCCGCACATCACCTTTAGACAGATTGCTGTAATTGGCCTGCAACATATCAGGCAACATGTCGATAGTCATTCTGGCATAAAAGATATCGCCATCAGAATTATTCCTTGCAAAAATCGAATCCTCTGTCGTAGCCTTAAAATCATTCTTCAACTGTTCCATTTCCTGCTGAAAGAATGCAGTATCTTCAGATGACGGTACCACGGGAATGGAGACATAGCTGAAGCTTCTGCTCTCTTCTACCTGATACTCGGCCTGATGCTCATCAAGATAATCCTGCAACTCATCATCACTAACTGATACTGCAGAATCAGGCACGCTGTAGTAAGGGATGTATAAATATTTAATCTCCGCTACCGAGTTCTCTTCCTGGTATTGTTTTTTTGCTTCCGCTTCTGTAGCATATGAGGTCTTGACAAACAAATTGTCAAACTTCATCCTCAGTCGTGAGGGCTTCAAACTCTTCTCAAACAAATACCATGAAGCCTGCTGCGCCGGGGGCAATTGCTTAACCTGCTTGAGATAAGCCAGCAGTCTGTCACGCTGAAACTGTCCTGACTGAGGGTCTGTAAAAGCCTGCTTGATATCATACACTACGTTATCGCCCTGCACCATATCCCATTTTTCATCTTCGGTTACTGTGAGACCCAGCGCATCAAACTCTTTCTGAAAAGCGATCTTAACAATCAAATAGTCCCAGGCCTGCTGTCTGATCGAAAACATCTCGGACTCAGAAGGATTGCGTCCGTAATTGATCGTATAGTTATATTTGATCTCGTCGATCTGATCCTGGTAACGGTCTCTTTCAATTATCTCGCCCGCTATCTCCCCAACATCCGTCTTGTTTTTTCCAAGTATTGCAGAATTTGGCCCGAGGATATCGCCTCCTACCATAAACAAACCTAATCCAAGAGCAACAAATCCTACTGCCCAACCCGATTTCTCCCTTATTTTATTAATTAATGCCATATGATTTTTTCTTAAAGTGCCGCAAAAATAGCTACTTAGATACTTAAAACCAAAAAAATAACTTGATCAAAATTCCACCACTTTTCACTCTTTTCCCCCGCCGATTTTGGTGAGTCTGATATTCTTAATTCTGTTGTTCTCTATACTCTCGATCCTGAATTGAATCTGATCGAGATTTATGATCTCATTTTTTGACGGAAGGTCTTCTGTGATTGATAAAATCAATCCACCAAGCGTTTCATATTCACCCTCAGGAAGGTCAAATTTATATTTGTCATTGAGGTAGTCAATCTCATGTCGAGCACTGAGTAAATATGTTGTATCATCAATTTTTTCTTCGAGCAAATCCTCCTCATCATGCTCATCCTGAATATCTCCGAATATTTCTTCGATGATATCCTCCATTGTCACGATCCCGGAAGTACCGCCGTATTCATCCACGACAAGGGCAATATTCTTATGTTCCTCAATGAACTGTATCATCAGCTCATTGGCAAGCATGGTTTCAGGCACAATAGTAATAGGCATCAGAATGTCTTCGATTGACTTCGGCTTCTTAAAGAGCTCAATTGAAGTGCAAAATCCAATGATATTATCAATACTCTCCTTATAAACCAGTATCCGCGAATACCCGCTCTCGATAAATGCCGATCTCAGTTCATCAATGGTATCGTCAATACTGACCGTGACGAGGTCGGTACGGGGCACCAGACAATCCCTGACTTTTACTTTCTTGAATTCCAGGGCATTTTCCAGGATTTTTGTGTCGATAGGCTGTTTCTTCTCCTCCTCCTGTTTTTGCTCTACAAGCATTTTTTTTATATACTGATTTAGGTCAATAAGGCCAAAAACAGGTTTTTCCTCAGAATATTCCAGTCCCAAAACTTTTTCTATGAAAAACCCGGATAGATGTACGATCGCCCACACTGCCGGGTACAAAACGATGTAAATAATATATATCGGGATAGCAAAAAAAGATATCATCCTGTTTGGGCTGAGCAAAAAGAGACTCTTTGGTAAAAATTCCGCCGTGACCAGCACAACTGCCGTAGCAACGATGGTTTGTATGAAAAACGCAACAAACTCTCCCTGGAAGGCATTGGACAGGGCAGCTTGGATAGGCGGTTCAAGCAGATACGCCATGAAAATGCCATAAATTACCAGGGAAACATTATTTCCTATAAGGGTGGTAGTGATAAACCACGATGGCTTTTTCAGAAATTTAGCCAATATACGGTCGGGCAAATGTCCCTCCTGACTCCTCAGTTCAATATGCAGTTTATCGGCAGAAATAAACGCTATCTCCACACCCGAAAAAAATGCAGAAAAGATCAGGGAAATTAATACGATGATGACACTAGCCGCTGGTTCCATTGTTGTTATTAAAAATCAATCTTGATTATTCTCCGTTACCTGAGGCTTTGCCTCTCTTGAAATATTGATAAGCTAATAAAAAAGCTATTGAAAACATAAAAATCCAGTAAGAGGCGCCGATTCCATTTACCATTGCCTGATGCACGCCTATGATAAACAGTGTGGCGGACAGAAAGATAAACATCCATGAGAATTTACTCATTTTTCCTGCTCGTTCAAGCTGATGGTGCCTTTGGAGTGGAGAATTTTCCAATATGAAAAATCAGTTTTGGCTTCCAGCCCCTCGCCGACATGCAACTCGCCGTCTTTTTCAATCCTGACAAATTTGTCTGTGTACACTTCCTCTTTTCTCTGGTTCCAGTATAACTCCTCAGTATCCAGTCTGTCATCGGTCTCAACATCCTGAATGACAACGTTTCCCGTGGCCTTATACACATCCTCCTTTTTGGTATAATAGCAGTAGTCGGCCCTGAGTGTAGATGTCGGGTTTCCGTTTTCATCGAAAAATTCAAGCTTTAACCCTTCGGGGAATTCCCGGTCGCCATTACCAAACTCCAACTGCAATGGAGCTGTCATCTTCATTTTTACTACGGCAGAATCAGAATAATAAGTCACGGCGTCTCGTATCTCCACTATCGGACCGGTATATTCCTCAATTTCACCGGATTCACCGGGAGCTGTATGGCACCCATAATAGAATATGGCACCAAAATATAAAATGTAAATAATTTTAGATGCTCGCATTACTAAAACAAAAAAAGCGGTCAAAGGAAATCCCCGACCGCCATTTTATGTACTTATCTTTTATCGTTTCTGGATTGTTACCGTTTCATTGATCCAGCAGCCCACTTTATATTTTTCTCCTACCTGCATGTTCCAGGTAAAGATTTCCTCCATGGTAGGGAATTGCGATCGCGCACGTCTCATCCCCTCTAAATCTCCGGCTTTTTTAAACATTTCATATGCCGCTATATAAATAGCCCTGTCATGTACCGGATTTTCGCCTTTTTTGCAATCATTAAAACTATTGAAGTATAAGTTACCAATAAGCTTATACGCTTCTTTTTTTGTCGGGTCAGCAGCAAGGGCCTTTCTCGCATAGTCCCGGGCACTGACTTTCTTATCTCTGTTCGACTGAATGATTGCCAATGCATAGAGCACATCAGCTTTTTTTGTATTGTCATCCGTGAGTTCGATGGCCTCATCCAAATATTTAATGGCGGTCTCAAAATCTTTCTTAGCAGCGGCAGACTGGCCTATCAGTTTTGCCAGGCCGTATTCAGGCTCGTTCTTTTGTACCACTTTGGCGGCTTCTATGAATGCTTTAGAATCCAGACATTTACCTGCAAAACCAAGCCTCAGGATATTTTTAGCCAATTTCAGGTTTTCCGGATCTTCCCTTAGTTTCGGACCAAGCGTGTTTTCTACAAATTCACAATCCACATTAACAGTGCTCACCAGCAATTCATTTACCTTATCAATGATCATCTTGAGGCGGTCCACATTCTTCTTGACTACCTCGATCTTATAATTAGCAATCTTTACAATTTCTGCATAAATATCCAGCACTTGTTCATCTGTGATGTTACCCCCTGATAGCTTATACCTTCTCACAATATCCATGTAAGGCAACAGGTTGACATCCATCACATTGTTGCCATTAAGTTCAAAGGTACTCTTGAACAAGTTGAACAATTCTTCATACTTGCTTTTATCAGACTTATAAAACTTGTATGCGTCATATGCCTTTCTATTGAGCACTTTTCCCTCTTCATTAAAATATTTAATCCTCAGATCATAAAGCAGCATCACGGAATCCTGATAAACTTTCTTTTTTTCAGGATCCTTTTCTTCATCGACCAATCCCCTGTAAATTTTGATCCCGTTGATATAAATTGATTTGTTGAGATTGGGGGCGTTTTGCAACAACCACATTAAATGTTTGGCTGCCTCCCGGTAGTTGCCCTGCTTAAAATTGTCTGTGTATAAGGCATTTTTCTCCATGGCGGTAGCTTTGTCTTCCGGCCAGTTCCACTGAGCATCAGCCGTGCCGAAAACAAACATTCCGAATATCCCGAAAAGAAAAATCTTAACTTTCATGACTTCAATTTTTAGTTAAACTTTCTTTGATTTCTATACCAACCGAAAGAACGGTCATTGAAAACCATTCCCAGTCTGAATTTAAAATAATCTTCCTTTATCAATCCATTTTCTGTGGTGCCAATTTGTCCAAATTTAACGCCAAAATTGAATATAGAGGCATTACCCACAGGTAAAGATACACCAAAATTAATACCAATATCATTAATATTTTTATTATTTGCCACTACCGGAGTCTGCTCATAGCTAAATCCAAACTGATATGTAACACGCTTTAAATAGCTTTTTACCGAGAAAAAATCAGGCGTGAACTCACCTCCGACAATGATCTTATGCATTTTTGTCATCTCGCCCCCGGCATCAAAATCAGATTTATATTTCGACCAGTCCTGAGTGTGATAATCCACACCAAAAGTCCAGGCATAAGCTTTGGTAAAACTGATTCCAACACCAAATTTTTGTGGTAAATAAGTAACTCCCGTGGTCTCAAATTGAATAGTATCGGTGGGTGGATTGGGGACATTATCCATCACTTCTATTTTCTCATCCCTTTTGGTATTCATGTAGCTTGCAAAACTGTATATAAAGCCGAGATTAGCCTCTGTCTTCTTTCCAATCTTTTTTCTCAGGTATAACCCACCATCAAAGAGAAAATCAGAATATCTTGTTGATCTGTAATAATTTGACGGCTTAAATGATTTTGGTATGCTGTCACGTTGTCCTGTATCATCAATTCTATATTCTACGATATTGATGGTCGTTTCATCTGTGATGCTTCCAAATGAATAAGAGCCCCGCATACCAAAATACAACAGATTCTTTATCAACTGCCAGCCGGAACTTAGATATATCTGGTTGATGCCTCCGCTGCCTCTGTATCTGTAGTAAGCAGTTGCATTTTCCCTGTCGGGAAGAGCACTTGAAGCATTCATATTATAGGTCACATGGCTGTATGGTATCAGGCCTACCGACATGGTCCATTTACCTGTTGAAATAGGGAAACCGAGGGTCAGATAGCTCAGGCCTCCTGTCGTGTTTTTTTGCTGTAACTCCGATGTACTTAAAGTTTTGGATTCTACATGCATACCGGCATCAAAAGTAGTAAAGCTGTTTATCGGCAACATGGCAGGGTTAATATTGCCCAAAATCCATGGTTTTGCGTTGCTGATGCCCAGCCCTCCCATATTTTTATGATAAACCAACCCTTTTCCCGTGAGCGTTCCAATGCCAAACATGGAATAAGGATTGGCAGTGCTCTGAGCATTTGCTACAGCAATACTGCCTGTCAGTATCATAAGAGCAATAAAATATTTCTTAATCATTCAAATTATATCTCAAAATCCTGTTAAGCCCAAACAGCACTAAATTGGGGATTGCAAAGATGTGACCTTTTAATTTAGATTCAAAAAAAAACGCACCTCCCCCACAAATTATAATGTCGGGATCATATAAAAATTGTTGATACTCCGCAATAATTCCATTTATTTCTGCGGCAG
>WGED01000019.1 GCA_015492915.1 Cyclobacteriaceae bacterium | reverse complement strand
TCTTCGTTATCAATCTCAGGCCCCTGCTCTATCTTGCGCCAGTCTATGGTTTTATGGTATTTTTTCATGGCCAGGTCAGCGTTGAACATGCGCTCGTCATGTCGTTCGAGCGTGTAGGGCGTGTAATCAGGCTCGGGCGTGAAAAAGTCCTGCAGCAGCGATGCCGTAGCGTCGTACTGATTGACATAGGGTACATTCAGGATGTTGTACATCATCTTGAGAATGGCGCCGAAATTGGCATGCGTGTGCGACACATAGCCACGCTTTACATAAGGCCCGGCGAGCATGAGTATGGAACGGTGGGCGTCAACATGGTCCACGCCGCCCTGCGGGTCGTCCTCGGTGATGATGACGAGCATATTTTTCCAGTATTTTGTCCTCGACAGAAAGTGCAGCACCCTGCCCACAGCCAGGTCATTGTCAACCATAAAGGCCTGCGGGTGGTAATAACCGTCCTCAGGGCGTATGCGCGCGCCGTGGTCGTTGGGTATCATCATGGTGATGAGCGGTGGCAGTTCCTCATCGCCTTTTAGCCACTTTTCCGTGAATTCCTTTTCAAACTGGTCCATCCTGTACTGATCGGGTATGCTGGTATTGTACCCCGCATAGTCATGGCTCGTCCTCTTCCAGAGCGCCTTTTGCATGGGCACCATCACACCGTGTGCGGCGCCTGTCAGCGTGTCGTACCACTCTTCGCGCACGTGCGCCGTTTCATTGGCCTGCCCGAAATTATAAAACTCCACCCCTGCGCGCTCCAATGCCTCCCACAGACCGCCTATCTCCGCGTAATCCTCAGGATCCACACTGCCGATGGTACCCGGAAAACGTCTTCCGGGTGCGGGAGAGAACAATTTTCTCGTCTTGCTCGTGCTCGCATTGGCTTCTACCCACTCATTGGGGATCACACCCACGAGCCAGTGATGGCCGTGCACGGAAGCATCGCTGTCGCAATAGAAATTATCGGAAAAAGCCCATTGTTTGGCAGCTTTGATGTGGTTTGGTGAGATCCTGAGATTCTTAAAATCCTCCCTAACGGGCTCCGGCAGGGTATATTCGACATTCACCCCATAGCGCGCCAGTGTGCTGTCGCCGCGCGCACCTTTCATCTGCCCGAATACCTCATCGTACGATCTGTTCTCTTTGGTGATATACACCACATATTTGATCGGACTCTGTCTCAGCCCCGGCAGCGGTGGCAGGGGGTTCGTGCCGTCATCAATAATTTCCGTTTCAATGAAAGTGTTGTCGATGGATGTTTTAGTGTATTCCGCCAGTTGCACCTTATCCGGCACGGGCACTTTCTGAAATGTTGCCAGTTGGATATCGCCCACATAGCTGCCCTGGATTGGCTCAACGAAACCCTGTCCGCCGTTAGGCCCGGCACCCAGCCCACGACAACTGATTACATAAAGCTCCTTGTCATCCGCCGACAGTTTCACCCTCGTGGGGCCCCACCCCGCAGGGATCATACCAATCGTCTTCTGGCTGGGAATGTCGATCACCGCCACGGCATTGAAGCCCAGCAATGCTACATACAGTGTTTTTTCGTCTTTGCTCATGGTGATACCGAAAGGCACAAGTCCGCGATACCTGTCGATGCGCGGATCGGCGGTGATGGGGATGTCGCCGATGATCTTCTGGTTTTTGTGATCAATAATCGTGATGTTATCATTGGTGGCGTTGGTGACATAGGCAAATTGGCTCCCCACTGCGATAGAGTTTGGGCTGGCGCCTCCTACAACCTCGGCGTCTTCCACCATCTCCCCTATCTGATGACCCGTCTTGAATTTGCTGATCACTTTATTGGTTTCAAGGTCAATAGTAAACACACTCATGGCATCAGGGTGCAGCGGACTGCCCACGCCGGGTATCTTGCGCCCCATGATCTCCGTGCCCTCAATAGATTCCCTGGTGTTGTCACCGTAAGGATGGTACGGTATCATGAGCGAGTCATAATTTTCGGGGGTGGCGCCCTCGATCAGGGGATAAGAATATACACCAACATTGGCCACCAGGGCCTGCTTATGGTCGGGCGTGAGCGCCAGGCCGAAAGGCTGACGGCCCACGGGGATAGACGCCGTCACTTTGCGCGTTGCCAGATCGATACGCACCAGCCTAAAGTTGCCGCGGTCGAGCACCAGCAATTCGTTGTTATTTTCATTGACCAACAAATCGGAAGTGAAGCTGTCTATGAATTTTTGGCCATTTACTTCGCTGTCGAGCGAAATAGAGTCGAGCCGGGTGAAGGTTTCAATATCATATTGGAGCACAGCGCCGTTATCGCCGCCGCTCAGGAATACCGATTTGCCGTCTGGCGCAAAATCAACCCCGAGAAAAGAGCCTTTGGAAAACGGCGATTTTATCTTGCCGTCGTAGCTGGGTATGCGGGTAGGCTTGAGTGTCTTCAGGTCAATAATGGTAAAAACACCATTGTGCAGGGTCACTGCCTTGTCACCTTTGGGCGAAATGACCATACCGAAAGGGTCATGCGTGATGCGGATCATTTCGCCCGCCGGCGTCACAAAACGACCACTCGGAAGGATGGACACACCGCCCTCATTCAACTCACAGTATTTGTCCCACCCGGGCACCTGCAAAACTTTTACTTTCTCACCGCGTCTGCCGCACATCATCATCGCAGCGATGATGGTAAAGAAAAACAATAGCCTGATTCTCATGATATTTATTATGATTAGAATGGATTACCGGACAAATTTATCGGAAAAATACGCTTTTAAACCCAAAAATCTCAATAACCTTTCTATTCCGCGCTTAAACTATTTTAAAATCAGGCACTTCGTTCACGTTTGACTCGTCACCATAAAAGTGCATAATGCATCCTCATCAAACGTGCTGATTTTCTTCCCGCCATGGCGGGACAAGTTGTACTTTAACCTCTCATTACGAAATCCTGGTGAGAATTTTGGGTTTATCATATCACCGCCGAGCTCACGCACACGCCAGCTACCGCCGATTTGAGGCATACGCACAAGGCCTTTTTGTTCGGGCACTAATTCTGTTCTGTTGATGATCGCCACTTCGAGATAACCCTCTTCTTCACTGAAGACGAGCCGCTGGACGAGGTCGCGGTTTTCGAAAGGAAACGGCACATTCAGTTTCATGTGATAGGTGAAATCGTCCGGGCTTTTGGATTCGATAAGGGCCGTTTCCATGCAATTGGGCAACCATTCGGGCTGAAGGTCAGGATCCCTGAGTAAGGCTTTGAATTTTTCGATAGAGCCCTTCATCACACCTTCCGCAAGGAATTCCCTGAAGGCCGAGTCCGGAACCTTATAAACGACCACATCACCTTTAAAAAGGGTCTTTTCCCATGGGATTTCCTCTTCAGCCTGAGACAAGCCCAGGGCCATGAAAAAAAGCAATAAATATTTCATAAATCATTAGTTCTGTTACAGGCAGGCTGTCTGTCAGGATCGGAGGGAGCTCTGAGGAAGGAGCTGATCTGACAAAGATAAAAAGAAATTCGAATGAACCAACTCCGGTTTTCTATGACGCCCTTGGTTATGATAGGCCATGAAAAAAACAGGCATTTTCTCATGGAGGCATCATCGCAGGCTGAGGAAATCGGGGTTAAGGTTGAATAAGTGGTTTAACCCGAATAATTCGGGAAATAATAAAGGAAACGCTCAAAGCGCTGATAAACACG
>WGED01000018.1 GCA_015492915.1 Cyclobacteriaceae bacterium | reverse complement strand
TCGCTACTCACTTTCGTGTTTCCATGTCCGTTGGGTATTTCATGGAAAAACAATGATTTTTTCATAACCGTGTCTGGCTGTTGAGATGATAGGGAAAAATACAGAAAATCACCTGCATCCATAAAATGTTGGTGATTTTCATTTATTTTCATGAAAATTTCATCATTCTACCCGTCAACTAACTATCGAATTCATGAGAAATACAGTATTTTTCTTCGCCGTGATGCTTTGCGTCACTTCATCCCTTGCCCAGCTACCTCCCGAGCCGTGGCTCCGAGGTTACGATGATTATACCAAGGGGGAGATCATCGGCTATAACAATGCCCTGAAAGGCCACGGTCCGGCGCTGCTGGTGCGCTCGCTTGATGAAAAAAAATACATCGAGTGGCAAACGGCCCCGGTGCCGGAGAAGGCGGACGGCGATAAACTGGTCTTTGTATGGCTGGCCGGTTACGACAATGTGAAGACACCCCGCAAATTCAAAATGTACCTGAACGGCAAGCATTATTTCACTTTCACAGGCAAAAGAGCGCAGGAGTGGAAAGTAAACGGCCCGAAAGGCGCCGCACTGCAGTTTGTCAACCGCATCATGGACCAACACAACGATTATCAGGGTTATCATTTTCTCATCGTACCGGCGGAGTTATTCCCCAAAGGGAAGCCCATCACCATCAGGGTAGCGGGCGAGTCGAAAGGAGAGTACACCTGGTACATGGCTTTTATGGATAAACTGAAGCCTTCGGTCAATGTAGTAAATGAGCAGGCGCTGGTGCGCGAGGGGGATAGTCTCGTCCAACGGATAAGGATAGAAATGATTCATCACGGCTGGCCCAAAAAAGTCGCGGTTTTGCTGCAGGGGAGAGGGGACAGACAGGAGACGATAAACCTTGGGAAAAACACCGTTTATTTTCCGTTGAAGCAGGTGACGGAGAAAAAGGATATGACACTGAGCATTGCCATCGAGGGCAAAGCGCCGGAAACGCACAAGGTGACCGTGAAGCCCGTGCGCAAATTCACCATTTACTTTTTGCCCCATTCCCATGTCGATATCGGCTACACCCACACCCAGGCTCAGGTGGAACAGATGCAGTGGGACAATTTTGAAAAGGCCATGGCATTGGCGGAAAAGACCGCCGGATATCCCGAAGGCGCGCGCTTTAAGTGGAACACGGAGATTTTCTGGCCTGTCGATGGCTATCTCAGAAATGCGAGTGAAGAAAATCGTCGAAAATTCATGGAGGCTGTGAATGCGGGCATCCTGCACCCTGAGGCGCTCTACGGCGATAACCTTACGGGCATCATGCGACCGGAGGAGCTGTTCAGGCTGGCAGGCGAAAATGTAAGACCGTTGAAAAAAGAATTCGGCATCAATATAAAAACAGCTATGATCACCGATGTGTCGGGTTACTCATGGGGCATCATTCCGGCGCTGGCGCATAACGGCGTCAAATATTTCAGTTCGGGGCCCAACCACATCATGGCCCTGCCGCACGGGGGCGACCGCATTGGCTATACGCTCGAGGCATGGGGCGACAGACCTTTTTACTGGGAATCGCCCTCGGGCCAACACAAGGTGCTGTTTTGGGTCACGGCACACGGATATTCATGGTTTCATGGCGGTAATATCGGGGAGATACAGAAAGCGGGCAGCGCACCGATCCTCTCTTATCTTGACGAGCTCGATGAGGAAGGATATCCTTACGACATGCTTTACCTTCGCTATACCATCGGCGGCGACAATGGCCCTCCCGATCCGGGGCTGCCCGATTTTATCAGGGATTGGAACAAAGAATATGAGTGGCCAAAGATGCGCATTGCCACCACACTTGAATTGTTTGAAGATTTTGAATCGAAATATGCCGACCAACTGCCTGTGCTGAGGGGCGATTTTACACCCTATTGGGAGGACGGCGCTGCCAGCTCAGCAAGGGAGACGGTGCTGAACAGAAACGCAGTGGACAAACTGGTGAAAGCGGAGATCCTGTGGTCCCTGCTCATGAAAAAAGAGGCATTTCCCCATAACAGATTTTATGAGGGGTGGAAGAATGCCATCCTTTTTTCCGAACACACGTGGGGCGCCAATATATCTGTGTCCGATCCCGACAGCGAGTTTACCAAAGAGTTGTGGAGAGTGAAGAAAAAGATGGCTACCGATGCCGATTCCATCGCCAATATTTTGCTGGAAGATTTAATCGTGGCCCGCGGTCCGGCAAAGGGGATCACCGTGATCAATACCACCTCATGGGCTCATGACGAATTGGTTAAAGTCCCTTCCCGGTGGCTTGATGGGTATAATGCGGTTAAGGATGATGAGGGTGAGCTTTTGCCATCACAGATACTGAATGACGGTTCGCTGGCTTTTATTGCGGAAAAAGTACCTGCCCTTGGTGTCAGGCACTACCAGCTTGAGAAAGGACAGTCTCCGAATGTTGAGGTTGAGGGGGACATAGATGAACACAAAATGACGAATGGAATAATAACAGTTAAAATCGATCCTGTCACAGGCGCATTGACTCATCTTTCAAGATATGAGGATGGCATCGATCTGATCGACGAATCTGCAGATTACCCGACGAATACCTACATCTATACCGGCATCAATGCCACCAATCCGAAGGTGAGTAAAAATCCCGTGATTTCCATTACAGAGCAGGGCCCGCTGGTATGGGAATGGACGATCGATTACGAAGCGCCGGGCGCAAAATGGCTGAAAACGACCATACAACTGCATACCGGATCAGATGTGGTGCACATCACCAACAGCATGGATAAGCTCGATGTACGTGAAAAGGAAAATGTGCGTTTTGCCTTCCCTTTCAATGTGGATTGTGGTGAGATGGTCATGGACCTGGCATGGGCTAAAATGAAACCCGAAGTAGATCAACTGGAAGGCGCCAACAAAAACTTTTTCAGCATTCAGCGCTGGATCGATGTTTCAAATGAAGATCACGGCATCACATGGGTGACACCGGATGCGCCATTGGTGGAGATAGGTGGCATGTATGGCGAGGCCTGGATGAAATCGCCCGACAGGCCATGGATCAGGCATCATGAGCCTTCCCAGAAAATATTCTCATGGGTCATGAACAATTCATGGCATACCAATTACAAGGCGAGCCAGAGCGGCCCGGCCACATTCCGTTATATGATAAGACCTCATAAAGGCGGACTGGATTATGGTGATGCGAAGCGTCTGGGTGTAGAGGTCAGCCGTCCGTTTGTCGTTGCCATGGGAAAAAGGCAAATCATCAATGACATTCTAAAACCGGAAAAACAGGATGTGATCATCACCTCAATCAGACCGGATAGTGAAAATAATGGTTTTCTCATAAGGCTTTTCAATGCAACGGATAAATTCGGGATACTCAATCTTGCAAAATGGAATACAAATGGTCATAAAATCTATCTTGTCGACACAGATGGCAACAAATCAGATGAGCTGACAAAGAACCTGTATTTCGGAGCCTGGGAAATCAAGGCTATTTATGTTGAAGATTAGACAATTCTTATTCATAATTATAGGGCAGGTGTTGATAACCTCTGCCATGGCTCATCCCGTGTCGGTGATGATGGGTAATGCTGTATGGGCCGGGGACCGGCTGATCATCAATATGGATATGACGCTCGAAAATGTGATGCTGCATTATCATGTCAAAGCTGATCCGGATGGCTGGCTGTCGGGCGATGAACTGATGGCCCGAACGAAAGATTTTCTGGATTTCGTGCATGAAAATTTCATTGTGACTGTTCCTGATACCATCTTCCCGTCCGTGATCCTTACAGGAGGCATGCCCTTTCCAGGCAGGATGAAATATGAGTTTTTGAGAAATCATAAAATACAGTTTGAGGTGAAATTTATTTGCCGGAGCGCTGAAAAACTGAAAATCGTGCAAACGATGGGTGAGCGGGAAAAAGGTCTTCAGAGTACCGCGCTGATCAATTTTCATTTGGGGAGTAGTCCCCAGTTTGTGCCGCTATACAGTGAAATACCTGTAACCATTGATCTTGAAAAAGGGCAAGTGATTGTGGAGAACGCAAAGCCTGAAATGCACATAAATGCTAAGGAAATCACTGTGCGCGTCCTTTCGGACTTGACCGCTCATGGTGTGCCCTTCGAATTATTCGTGAATGAAAAAGTATTGGAGGTGGCCTCTATGAAAAATGAGCAAAATTTCACTGTTATTACCTACTTCAGGCCCGAAGGAACGGATTCCCTGAAAATAAAATGGCATAATTTCTCCTGGCCGATGCGCAGGATTGAATTGATTATAAAAAGCTATAATCATGAAAAAACAATAATTATTTCACGCTTTCACCCAACATATACACTTGACTCAGTGGGGTTAGCATTTTTCGGAAATAGCCATACTG
>WGED01000017.1 GCA_015492915.1 Cyclobacteriaceae bacterium | reverse complement strand
CTCTACTCCTTCTTCATCGATTTTCTTTAAGCTATTCAAGGCGCTATCAATCATCAAATTACTGCGCTCAATGTAATTTTTGTTAATCCCGGTATTTAAGGCTGATAGTTCATCTAAAAATTCTTTTGCCTCTTTTTGCTTTGAATGTGTATTGGCTTTTGAAATCAGAACCTCTTGCATCTTCTTGCTTGTTGAAATTATTTTATCAATTAAAGGGTCAAAAATATCCTTGTTTTCGTTTAAAATGTTATTTCTCACATTTTCAATTGTAAAAACGTCAAAAGATTGCGTAAATGAAAATTCAAGCAATATAAACATGTTGCGTAAATCCAGGGCTACTTTTAATTTTTCGAGATTTTGTCTAATTTCTTCTGATGTTAGCTCACCTTCAAATGGATTGTTGCTAATATCGTTTAATTCAGCCATTACATTATGCGCGTAAAAATATATTGAGGCTGAGAGTTCATTAATTGTTTGTTGAATGTTACAAAGGGTTGCCGTTTTTAATTGCGGAGATGCGTCAATATATGAATATTCCTGATAAATTCTTTTCAAAAAAATACTGTGTGAAAATAGAGTTGACTCTTCTTTCAATAAAAACAACTCTTTGATTTTTTTTACTTCATCTAAAACATCGTGAAGTGATTTGTTTATTTGAGCTAGAAAATATTGGCCTGTCACAACAGACATAGCCGTAAATACAAGCATAGGCGATACTAATCCAGACATTGATTCTAATCCTGCATGCCCAACAACCTTTCCACCTTTTGTCAGAGGCGTACCAAGGAGTCCATCTTTATACTGCATCAGTTTTCCGGATGCGCCTGGTGGCATAATCACTTTGTAAGCGCCAGAAAGCTGCTTTGAGGCAGCCAGAGCAGGTATTTGAGAAATCAAACTGTTTTTATTGCCTATTTTTTTCAAACTCTCTTTCTTTGCAGTATCTACGTCAACAGGTTCAATCTTTAGGATTTCAGGTTCAATCTTCAGGAGTTCCGTATTTTTTCGAGAAATGTTTTTCACTATAACCCCTCTACAATGTCGTTTTTCAGATCTTCTTGTTCAGCTTTGAATTGTTTGTATTTTTCCAAATCGGAATGTGTTAATTTTAAAACCATTGGTAGTTTCCACATAAACATGAATGGCAGGGATAAAGTCGCAACAATAATTGCAACCGTTCCCCATGGTACTTCTCTATAATCACCATTCCGATAATCTTTAAGAAGACTGAACATTAACTGAATTTCTTCCCGGTATTTTTCTGACGTTCCTTTTTTTACTTTTTCTTTTATTTCATCTTCATGCTCCAAAACTTTTCTTAAATCATCTTCGGTTATTTTTTTCTTTCGCTCATCAAATTCTCTGTTGATAGCTCCGTTTGTCATAATTTCATTCTCCTAAGCCAAACAACTGTTCGATTGCTGTCAAACGTTGCAAGAATCGGTAATCGCTTGCCACTTGTAGCCATCGCATCCATTTCTCCTGCCAGGATTAGCTTGCAGGTTCAGTATACCAAATTATTTGTCCAGTGAGGTGAGATTGCAGCAGATGGGGTACGATGTTAAGTGACAGGTACTTGGGAAGCGCCTGTCACTTAGTAAACGTCTAAAAATTACTTCCCGTTTTTGTTCGTAGTAACCGCTTTAGCGGTCTGGGCGACTAAAGTCGTTACTACGAACTAATTTCTGGACAATTACTTAATCAAGCTCCAACACCGCAAACACCGTCTCCCCGTCCCGCTGAAATTTGAAGCCCAGCTTTTCGCTGACGGCCAGCATTCCCCGGTTTTCGGCCAGGATGTAGGCCACGACGCGGGCCACGCCTTCGTCCCGCGCATATTCCAGGAGGCGGCGCAGCAGTTCCGTACCCAGCCCTTGCCCTTGCTGGTCGTCGCTGACAATGATGGCAAATTCCGCTTCGTTGCGGGTGTGGGCTTTGGTGATGCGGCCCAGGGCGACGATTTCTTCCTCGTCCGTCTCCGGGTTGTGCCGCTCGGCCACCAGCACCATGTCCCGGTCGTAATCAATGAAGCAGATGCGGGCTAACTGCTCATGCTCCACGCGGGCGTCCAGGTTGATGGTGCGGAAGTAGCGCAGGTAGACGCTGCGCTCGGACAGGGTGGTGTGGAATTGGGCGACTTTGGGTTCGTCTTCGGGCAGGATGGGGCGGATGGTGTATTGGATGCCTTTTTTGGAGGTGTAAGGGCGGATGTAGCGGATGGGATACGGCCGTATCGCCAACCGGGGCAAATCAGCCTTACGCACGTCCGGGTCATACAACACCATCCGGGCATCCAGCGCCACCACCCGATCCGGCGAGACAAAAAGCGGGTTAACGTCAATCTCCCGAATCCAGGGCTGGAAGGCGACCAGATAGCTGAAGCGCACCAGAATCTCTTCCAGCGCGTCCAGGTTGATGGGGGT
>WGED01000016.1 GCA_015492915.1 Cyclobacteriaceae bacterium | reverse complement strand
TTTCAGCAATTTGGCGGGCTTCTTGAGGATGTTGAAGAAAATAGTGGACTTTTTTCGATAGATCAGTATGGTTTTGATAGCACACTAACTCGTTATCAATGTCAAATAAGCGTTCAATTTCTTCCGAATGTTCCGCTAAAATAAAGCCGCCACAAGCAAGCGTATCAAATATTCTTAGCGGGACGATATCATTTTGGTATAGCCGATTGACATCTAAATTGATTTGGCTTGCTGTGTAGATTTTATTGATTTCATGGTGCCTGCCTGCATAGCCCATGTATTGTGCACCATAAGATTCGAGAACTTGCCAGCCTTTATCGCCCCAAATTTTTAAACCATGTGGAGAAACCACGCTCAAATAATTCACCCGTTTCTCGGAAGCCGCCATTTCGGAAATCAAAACAACAGGATCAGGATGACGGTTTTGTTCGCAAAATTGGATAAAATCGTGGAAATAGTACGTTGCCAGTTCCTGAATGACGAAACGGGTAAAATTGTCTCTTTGTATTTGAAGGATTTCCTCTAAATTGGTTTCAAACTGCTGCAAATGATGCGCGCCGGGTTTAAATTCCCCATAAAGCTTCAGCAGAAGTTTGCGGAAGTTGAGCGCCTGTTCCAGCATGCTGGAGCCGACGAACGATACCGGAGCTTGGTAATACTCTTTTTCTTGGGGCGTAAGTTTGGCCGGCCGGCGCAAATGAAGATCGGCTCCCATGGGCAAATAATATACATGTTTAAAGCCAGCATTCTTGAATTCATCGACAAGGGCGGGCCGATAGCAGAAAATCCAGCACAATTCCGTTGAAGCCGGTGGGCGGGAGAGACGATCGACAAAGGGATCGATTTCCCAGCAAGCCACCGGGATTTGGGTTTTCTGAGACAGTTCTGCAAGCCCGGAAATATAATTGACGACGAACAATAGTTCCGGCTTGAATTTGAAAAGCGTGTATTGAATCTCTTCCAGCGAGATTCGTCGCAAATCCAGTGAGTAAACGGCATAGCCTCGCTGATGAAAAAACGTAAATGCTTCTTTTGAATATAATGTTTCCGGGGTAATCACCACCCGTTTTGTGCCGGCCCCCTCCAGAAGCATGGTGTATTCGGAAAAATAAATGTCTTGCAAAATCGGATGGGAAATGATCTGGAAGTTGCCGCCGGCGAAATCAATGAGATCAATGCCGAGAGCGAGTTGAAGCCGGCCTTTGGTCAGTTCTTCTGAAAAATCGCGTTCCATGAGAAGAATCCGGAGCAGCAATGGATCACGATCCCAGACAATTAATCGGGATACGGAAGATTGATCCAATACATGTCGAACAAGTGCAGGGCTCCCGGCGCCAAAAAGAAACACCACCTCTTTAACGATTGGAGCATCTTTTAGCAGTTGCTCAAGAGGAACATTGAGTTGATATTGTTTGCGACCGTGAGTGAGTACAATTTGGCGGTTTTGAAGCTTAACATGATCATCGCCAACGGGAAGGGCAAGTCGGTTGGCTAATGATGGGTTGATTTGTTGTAATGTCTGAATATTTTTTTGCAAATGAGCCAGCGAGAGCGGATCGAGGTCATCAATTTTCATGGTCTGAGGTGGACTTATTTTGAATTTCTATCCTTTGGCGCATTTTCTCTATAATTTCTCGGCGTTTTTTGCGCAAACTTCGGCCTTTTGCACGATTGTAACGGAGTAAGTAAAGAGCAATCAGTAATAAGCCGAAAGTAATGATAACTTTAAGCATCTGAAGTCTCCTAAAATATTTCTTGCAAACCGTTATCAGCGTATGTATAATCTAACATGCAGAATTTCATTGCCGGGCAAAATGCGCTGATGGCCCATTCCAGGCAAACTGCATTCAGAAGCCCCTTGAAAATCATCTGGAATTGATTTGCGATTTTCGCTGGAGCATTGTCATGGATCATGTAGATTACACCGAGCTGATTATCACCTGCGAAGCATGCGGCAGCGTCACAAAATATACTCTGAAAAATGAGTCTGAGGCTGATGTGATTTTTCAGCAATTCGAATGTGAAAACGGGTGCGGTAGGAACTTATACAGTTTTATTACACTGGGCACATTGAAACGGGAAGGGCCGTCCAGTGAGGCCGGCTCTAATCAGCCTGCGCCGTCTGTTGAACCGTCTGAAAACTAATTGCATAAACGGATTTCGATAATAAAAAAGCCTTGCATTGCATATGCAAGGCTTTTTTGTGGAGCTGATCGGATTCGAACCGACGACCTCATGACTGCCAGTCATGCGCTCTCCCAACTGAGCTACAGCCCCATTTGCAGACATATAATATAAACTTCAAATTTGCAAAGTCAAGATTTTTATCCCGTCCATTGGCTTTTTATCTGATTTTCTTTCACTGCAATCCAAGCCTTAAATTCCTCCACATTATGCCGATACTCTGTAGAGATGAAGCGGCGATGGAGGAATACAGGGAATTTGTTATGGTACGTGAAAAAAGATTAAAAAAATATCGTAAATGTTTTAGAATAATAACTTTAAAAATAGCATTTATTTTCTTATTTTTGCCTGATGGTGAGGCAAAAACATTTCTCAAATTCCAATCGAATACAGCACCTTCTAAGAAAATAAAGTCTTTGCAACAATTTGAAGGGAAACGGAAGACTGCCGATTCTGTTAGTGTGATTGATTTAGGGCCTATCTTGATTTTGCCGCCATCGGAAAAACAAGACGGCCAGGTCAAGTTCGGGTCGCCTCAGAAAGAATTGCATAAATTGAATCAGGAACGCATGGAAATCTTGCGGACCTTGAAGCGGTTGGAAGAGAAGATGCAAAAACGGAAAAAGCGTAAAAAGCGGCCGTCCCGAAGGCCCTGTGTCTAATTGCAATTGTATATCTCTAAAATTTCATCCAGCAAATCCCGGTTTTGCGGGTATATAGAGTTTGAAATAATCGATTCAAGGTTTTGAGTAAAAATTAAACTGTCCCACATTATCAACCTGTGAATTGCGAGCCAGGAAGGAGGCCAGGCTCATGCCGGTGCGCAGGGAAGCGCAGGGCGGCTGCAATTCCCAGGAATGATAATTCATGGGACATAAAAAGTGCCCGTACCTGAATGCAAGGTCGGGCATTTTTTTTGTGAAGCGCAAAAGGAATTGCAGAAAAAGCCCACAGATGATCCAAAATCACAGCTGCTTCATCCACGCCACATATCATTATAAATTCATCTGAATTGCTGCTGTTTAAAGGCTTCCGGAGCAAAGCGTGGAGGGGGAAGTTTGAGCCATTCACAGATTCATCCGCTTATGAGGGCAATATGCCTAACTTTCTACGCCATTGGGTCAGTTCCGATTGATATTCAGAGCCTGATCCCCAGAAGCCGATTCATCCTGTATTCCAATTTCCTGCCATCGCTGAACGATTTTTCCTGTCTGCATTTTTCTGAGGGGCGGCTGAAGTCGATATCGATGCGGCCGGGCAAGAAAATACATTCAGCAAGACTTTATCGCAATGAATTCCGGGCAGGTTTTGTTAAATTACCAAAACGTCAGTTTCCGGGCTTGATTTTACCCAAGAAAATGCTGATATTTAAGTTTCAAAAAAAGCAGATTTGCATTTTAAAATTTAAAAATGCGGATATATTGATACCATGACGGCTGAAAATACGACAAAGAAAATTCAAATTCGAAATGGACTGATTTTGGTTTATACCGGCGATGGCAAAGGCAAAACCACGGCTGCCCTGGGAATTGCCGTTCGCGCTGCCGGTTATCGCCTGCGCGTGCTCATGATCCAGTTCATGAAAGGATCGTGGTATTACGGTGAAAAAGACGGTGCAAAATTGCTGGCGCCTTATTTTGAAATCGAAGAAATGGGCAAGGGC
>WGED01000015.1 GCA_015492915.1 Cyclobacteriaceae bacterium | reverse complement strand
TGGCAATTGCCCTTACCGACCTGGCGCCTTCTTCCATCAAAATGATGCTTGCCTTGGCCATGGTGCCACCGGTATCGATGAGGTCGTCGATGAGGATCACGTCCCTGTCTTTCACATCTCCGATCACCCTCATACTTGCGATCTCGTTGGCGCGTTTGCGGTATTTATCGATCACTACCATGTCCACTTCGAAATGCTTGGCAAAAAAGCGTGCCCGCTTGGTGCCGCCGACATCCGGCGAGGCGATCAGCAGGTTGTCGGGCTCGAGATCGAGGCTTTTGACATACGGGACGAAGATAAACGAGCTGTGCAGGTGGTCTAAGGGGATATCGAAAAACCCCTGTATCTGACCTGCGTGCAGTTCCATGGTCATAATCCTGTCTGCCCCTGCCGCCGTGATCAGGTTGGCGACGAGCTTGGCGCCGATGGCTACCCGCGGGCGGTCTTTCCTGTCCTGGCGGGCATAGCCGAAATAGGGGATCACCACGGTGGTATATTTGGCGCTGGCCCTCTTAGCCGCATCGATCATGAGCAGCAGTTCGAGCAGGTTGTCGCCCGGGGCAAAGGTGGAGCCGATGAGAAAGACGTCACACCCGCGAACGGACTCCTTGAAAAAAGGCGACATCTCGCCGTCGCTGAACTTCTGCACCTCCAATTCACCGAGTGGCTTACCGTATTCAAGGGCGATCTTGTCTGCCAGATAACGGGAGTTGGTACTTGAAAATATTTTGACCTTCGACATCGGTTTCTTGGAGTAGTATTAAAAACAAAATTCCCGAAAATATTTCGGGATTTTGTCTGATTGATTGTTGTCCCACTAGGGCTCGAACCTAGACTCTTCTGAACCAAAATCAGACGTGTTGCCAGTTACACCATGGGACAATTTAAACGCCTCGAATTTTCGAGCTACAAAGGTAAAGCTAAATTTTTAAAATATACAACGGCTATTTGAATTTTGTCCTAAAAAAATCAACCGCTTTTTGATACCCTTTGAGCGCCATCTGATTGATGTCGGTAAATATTGGCAGTTTTCTCATGAAGAGATAATAGAGAATGGATGTAATAATGCTATCGACCAGTATTTCAATTATAAAATTGTCAATATCAGGTAGATAGCTTACGATAAGATAAATAAGACCGCTAAGTATCATGACGATTACAAACTGAAATCCGTATGGGTAAAAGCCGAATTTCAGCCTGATGAATGTGGTCTTGATCAGATTGTGTGCAAGGATAGCCAGCATCGTGGCCAGCGCGGCGCCGGTCATGCCCAGCACCGGAATGAGGAGGTAGTTAAACAGCACGATCAGGACAAGAAATACGAGCAGAAATGCTGTGGTCATTTTATAATACTTCGAATAAGTGATAACCGAGTCATTGCTGCCGGCGGCCATCTTGATCAGGTTGGCAATGCCTATGAACACGATGACAAGCTTGCCTTCTTCATATGATTTTGGTATGATATTGAATATGTTTTCAAGATTGACCAGCAGGCCGAGGTACACCAGCAGGCCGATCACAAACAGATTGGCGGTACTGCGATAATAGATATCCTTCACCGTTTCCAAATCATTTTCCTTGAAGGCTTTGGATATGAGGGTGGGAGCAATCTTGTTCAATGCCTTGGCGGGAATCAGCACAAGCGTTCCAAAATAAAAAGTGACGACATATACGCCCACTGCTGAAGTGTCGAGAAACATATTGAGCATAATAGCATCGATCTGGATGGCGGCAATACTGCCGAAACTGTTGAGCAGGCCGAAAAATGCCACGCTGATCATGGAGACGATTAACGTCTTGTCAAGCATGCCAACGTTGATCCTGATATCGAAACTTTTATGGCTTAGGAGGTGTATCCAGATGAGGATGGTGGGCAGGCAGATTGCCGTGACATAATAATAGATATACTGGTCAAATTCGAAAATATTGAGAAGTATCAGTATCAGCCCGACCAGAATGAGCATTCTCTGTACAAAATCCCGGAGAAACACCCCAAACGAAGACCTGTACAACGCATTGTTGTAGGCGTCGAACAGGTTGTAGTAAACCTGAAAGAAGGTAAGCGGGATGATCAGGAAGAAGTAATGCGCAAACTGGGGTGATTTCCCCAGGTTGTTGCGTATGATCTCCGGCCTGATGAGCAGGATCAGCGCCAGAGAGATGAAAAAGCCTATGGTGCCGACCAAAAGGGACAGTCCCAGAAATCCATTGTAGCTGTTTTTGATTTTATCGTAAAATCGCGGGACAAAACGGATGGTCACAATGCCGAAACCGAGCACACTGATGCCCGCAAAAATGCCCGAGTACGACAGCACCAGGCGGCGTGCGCCAATTTCACTTTTGGTGAGCAGGTGTGGCGCCAGCAGGCCGGTGGTCACAAAACCGATCACCGTCCCTGTGTAAAGGATCACCGACGACTGGAATGCCTGTCTCTTAATTACTCCCAAAATCTCCCTTGATTATTGTTGAAAATCCATAGATATGAAAAAATAATGAATTTATGCAGGGCAAACATGAGAACGGTCGATAATCTTATGAAAAATGATTGATTTTTCATGGATTGCATGGAAGCGGAATTACAAATCCCTGATTTACTATCCATCATTTGTAATTCGTAATTTTTAATTAATCCGCACCGTCACTCATAACGTGAGCGAAGCCTGTCCGCCTTTTTGGCGGAAGTCTGTTGATAGGAAACGGGCTGGGATTGATTTGGCAGATGCTTCGCCTGTC
>WGED01000014.1 GCA_015492915.1 Cyclobacteriaceae bacterium | reverse complement strand
GGCATGATGCTCTACCCCGATGCCATCCACAGGCTGTTGACCATCATCAATGACTACCTGATCGAATGGCACGCATTGCAGAAAGCCACCTTCCCGACCATCGACGGCATGCTGGTGCTCGACGACATCATCGGCTTTGTCGGCGAACAGGAATTAACGGATTTTGCCCTGCCGTATCTGAAAAAACTGTTTGCCTGTGAAAGGAGTGTAAAATTTCTGCACAATGACGCGGATTGCGAGATATCGCTCAAACATCTGCCGGAGTTGGGCGTCAACCTTTTCAATATGGGCTATGAGCTTTCGCTGAATGAGCTGAAAGCCCGCACGGACAACAGGGTGGTGATGATGGGCAACATACCGCCGAGAGATGTACTGGCCAAAGGGGCACCGAAGGAGGTCGCCGAAGCTGCCTCTGCCATGGTCGCCGCGCTGGAATATAAAAAAATGGTCCTTTTCTCATGCGGCGGGGGTATGCCGCCCAATGTTACCACGGAGAATATTGAGGCTTTCTATAACGCGATAAACTCATGACTGGCGTCAATTTCATTATGGGTTATCTCGGGTCGGGCAAGACGACCTTCATACAGTCATACCTCGATTCGGGGCAGGGCCACGGTGAGCGTATCCTGCTCATCATCAACGACTTCGGAAAAGTCAACTATGACGCGGCCGTGCTGGAAGCCGGCGGGGTGGAGGTGAAGCCCATCACCTACGGCTGTCTGTGTTGTGATCTGCGGATCTATTTCAGGGAGTTGTTCAGGGAATGCGCACAACGCAATGACATCGACAGGGTCATCATAGAACCCTCCGGCATAATGATTCCCGATATCATAACCGAGCTGTTTGAAGACCAGGAGATTTCGGGATCTCTGACATTGGCACCGCTCATCCACATCGTGGATGTGAGGATGTATTTCAGGATCAGGGGCAAAAACTGGCCGCCATTCATCAAAAAGCAGATTGCCGTGAGTGAAAAGATCGTGCTGAACAGAACGGAAGAGTTGGGGCAGGCAGCACTGGATGAAGTGGAAAAGGCGCTGCGCGACATTAACCCGCTGGCAAATTATTACCGTTTTAGCATTGGAGACAATGCTGCCAATATCATGCAGGATGCCGCGGGAAGGAAATCAATAACACAGGATTTTGACCCTGAAGCCATTGACAGCTCCCACAAATTCAAAACCGTGCAGATTACCGACACGCATGACTTCAACAGCAAGGAAGCCCTGGAAAAATACCTTAAATCTCATGGGGATAAACTCGTTCGGGCCAAGGGAGTGGTAAACATTGACGGCAAGCCGTTCATCATTAGTTATACACCCCTGGAGTTGACCGTCCTGCCCACTTCGGAAAAGTTTGATCATGGAATTTCGATGATTTTTGCTTTGTAATCTTTCACAAAGGGTAAGGGTCATATTCCCATGAAAAAATGCCCGTTTTTTCATGTCGATAAAACCATGCCGCCATGGTTTTTGTCATGCGTTTTGCCCCCTGCATCGCCATCCGGGCGCAGGCAAAAATGCACGCCAAAAACCTGAAAGCCTGCGGTTCAGCGCCGCGGGTTTACACCCATGGCTATTAAAATGTCGCTCCTACGGACCCGGCCCCACGCACTGGGTGTTGTTTGCAACTACACCCTGATATTCATTGTGCGGATCAGCAGGCGAAATGATATCAGGGCGTAGAAACATTCTACGCCCAGAACTGGGGACGGGTAAGATCCTGTTCAACAGATTCCAGCCTCGCGGCTGGCAGGCTTCAGGCTGCGCCTTCTGAATGTCGGTGGAAATATGCTTTATTTTCATAAAAACCGAAAGTCACCCTGAATTCATTTCAGGGTCTCATAACGGAAGGATAAGGGAAACATGAACGTTATTACAAATGGATAACAAGATTCTGAAACGAGTTCAGAATGACCTGACCAGCATGAATAGTGGAGGTTCACGGAAGATATCCGGGCGTAGAAACATTCTACGCCCAGTAAAGGGTTCAATTTGACAGATGCTTCGCTGTCGCTACCGATGACGTATTTACTAAAATGGTTCAGGCGTCTCGTTTGAATCTTCCCAATCACTACCCCCAAGTTTACACGTCATCCCATTTTGTGTGTTTGGGACTCCCAAAAATCAGGTCTCCGCATGACGGAATGTGAGGTTCTTTTTCCATGAGAAAATGCCCTTTTTTTCATGGATTGCATGGAAGCGAATTTACAAATTCCTGCAAGACGGCGCCCTCGTTTGGTTGCATTAGAGGGGAAGGGGTGCAGTCGTAGCGGGCGCCACGACGAGAGGATAGAATATCCTTCGGCTATGCTCCTTGTTGCCATAATCAAAAAGAAATCATTCCATTATCATGGAGCGGGGAAGGACAGTGTGATTTTAAGTCGAATATAATTCGTCAATGTCCCCGGGCTTGCTGACGACCACCTTCTTTTTGGCCGGGAAGCCTTCAAACAATTTTTGCTGTTTGGTATTCATTTCAGCATTCTTATATTTTACTTCGATGAGCATGTCTCCGGCCACGAAATCAATTTCTGTCCTGTCTTGGTATAGATATCTTGGCTTCAGCGATTTAATTTTCAGATACACATAATTCTCAAACAGTGCACCGATATCCCTGAATCCCGTGAAAAAATTTCTGATCCCGAGATCGGCAGCATAAATTTTTTTAGGCGACAGCAACCGTTCATTGGTTTTCCCATACCGCTCAACCAGGTAGATAAGGTAAGTGTCGGTAAAATAATCCAGATACCTTTTGGCTGTTTCCGTTGAGATGCCCAAGATCGAGGCCATCTTGTTGATGCTGAATTGTTTTCCTGCTCTCTCCATCAAAAGTAAAAAGAAATCCTGCAGTATTGTGGGATTCTTCAATTGATGTTGGGCCACAATGTCTTTGTAAATGATATCATTAACCAGATCCTGAATATAGGCCACATCCGCAGTGAGCACATATTCGGGGATGCCGCCCGTTTTGAGGAAATCAAGAAAATGCTTTTCGTGCAAATGGCTGTCTGCCCTGCTTAGTTTAATTTCTTTGAAATCGAGATACTCATTGTAATCGAGCGCCTGAACTTCCGTGAGCGTACTTCTGCCTGTCAGAAATGGTTTTCTGCTTTTGAACAGAGAAGCATTTGAAGAACTGGCAATGATCTTATAATAACCAAGGTCATATAAGTTTTTCAGTTGTATCTCAAAATCCTTTTGGTAAGTGATTTCATCGAGAAACAGATAGGTGAAATCGTCATTTTTCAATTCATGGATTTGCTTATATGTTTTTATCAGTTCAAAAAGGGTCTTGCCATGAACCAGGTAATTATCCATGGAAAAATAAAATATGTTATTCGGCCGAACCTTTTCTTTGGAGATCAGATGGTGGATCAGCATTTTCATAAGGGTGGTTTTGCCGATCCTGCGCAGGCCGGTTAAAAAGATAATCTGCCTGTTGGATAATTGCCTGACCACAATGTCGAGTACCCGCTTCCGCTGTTTGAATTTTGAAATATCTGATTTGCCTTCCCAATGAGGGTTGTATTGAAAAAACAGTTCTTCCATGACTTGTTATATTTGCTAAAAACAAACAAAATTAAGCAAAACCATTTGGTGCCACCAAATAAAAAACGCCAAAAATGTTTGGTAGTACCAAATAATATTGGCCAAAATCATTTGGTGGCGCCAAACAATCTGTGTACGATACAACCCGCGGTTACACCCTGATAATTCACGGTATACGTCCGGATTGAACGATATTCAGACATAGAATCATTCTACGCACAAAGGGAATCACCCTGCTCCGCCCTTTACGCCCGTTAAGTCACCCTGAATTCATTTCAGGGTCTCATAACGGAAGGATAAGGGAAACATGAACGTTATTACAAATGGATAACAAGATGCTGAAATGAATTCAGCATGACTTACTGGATGAAGCTGAAATTTCCACTTCCCTCTATGCTGATTAGCATAAGGGCGTGTTGCCTGCAACTACACCACGGTATCCAGGCTTAGGTGGATGCCCCGCTGTCCCTATACGACATATTCCTAAAAATCCCTGACAGTTGTTTCATTAATCATCCGTTTTAACCAATTTTATCGTTAATCATGAACTAACCTGACTGACATGGATTTCCTGAAGATAAACATGACACGTATCTTGTTGACAATGAGCTTTCTGATTACGGTCACTTCCTGCGCCACCACTTTTTATGTAGCCCCTCTGCAGGCTGATTGTGAGGTAGTTGGGCCGCAAAAATGCTTTCTGGTCAGGCGGTCGCCAAACGAGAACTGGATCATGCTTTATTCGCCGATCAATGGTTTTGACTATGAACCCGGCTTTAGCTACAGGATCAAAGTACAAAGGAAACGTGTAAAACATCCGCCGGCCGACGGTTCGAAATACGAGTATGTATTACTGGAAGAGTTGGAAAAGAAAGATGTAACATCGGATATCGTGCCCACTGACCTGACCGGCAGGGACTGGAAGCTTGAATATATGCGTTGTGATAATGTTGCCTACCTGGTTGAGGACGCCGTGCCATTCATCCGATTTGAAGAGGATGGAAAAGTGAACGGTTTTGCCGGTTGCAATAATTTCTTTGGCTCTTATACACTGGAAGGCAGGACGCTCAGGATTGGCGAGGTGGGCACTAACCGAAAAATGTGTGCTGAAACCATGGACCTGGAAAAGGCCTTTTTGAAAATGCTCTCTATGGAATTGAGGGCATTATTTGACAATGGCAAGCTGATACTCAGCAGTAATGACGGCAACAGAATGATCCTTTATTTGGAACGATGAAAAAGAATTGTTGAATTCTCATGAACAAAACATCATTATCGCCCAGAACACAGAGAATACTGGTAATTGACGTACTGCGAGGCGTGGCTGTACTGGGCATCGTGATCATGAATATCCAGAGTTTTTCAATGCCTTCCGCGGCTTATATCAATCCCATGGCATACGGCGATCTGACGGGTATCAATAAAACTGTATGGATTCTGAGTCATTTACTGGCTGATCAGAAATTCCTCAGCATCTTTTCCATGTTGTTTGGAGTGGGAATAATTCTGTTCGGTGAGCATGTCAGGGAAAAAGGCTATCTCCCGGCCAGGTTTTACTACCGCCGGCTTTTCTGGTTGTTTACTTTCGGCCTGATCCATGCTTATCTTATCTGGCATGGTGATATTCTCGTCATTTATGCTGTAGCAGGCGCTATTGCTTTTTTATTTCGCAAGCTGAATTCATGGGTTCTCATTGCACTTGGACTGCTTATTTTAATGGTTCCCGCATTCAATTACTGGCTTTTTGGCAAATCGATGGAATACTGGCCTCCGGAGGCCATTGACGCTATTCGTCATAACTGGCTGCCCCCTCAGGATATTATCGGCCGCGAGATTGCAGCCCTTACCGGCAACATTGGCGAGCAAATAAAATGGCGTATTCCCGAAGCCTTCAAGATGCAGACGTTTGTGCTGGTGATATATCTGGGGTGGCGTGCCCTGGCGATGATGCTTATCGGTATGGGTTTGTTTAACACGGGGGTATTGAGTGGTGATATGAGTAAAAAAGGTTATTTATTCATGGCACTTGCATTTCTGACGACCGGATATCTGATCATTTGGCAGGGCATTGTACACAATTTTGAGGCCGGATGGAGTGTGGAATATTCTATGTTTCTCGGATGGCAATGGAATTATTTCGGAAGTTTTTTGGTAGCGCTTGGCTATGTGGCGGTGGTAATGCTTCTCAGCAAGTATTTCAAAATGGGTCTGCTGGCGCTCACAGGCAGGATGGCGCTTACCAATTATCTGATCACAAGTATTATTTGCGGATTTATATTCTATGGCCACGGCTTAAGTTTGTTTGGTGAGGTTTCCAGGGTGGCTCAATTTCTGATCGTTATGGGAATCTGGGTATTTTTACTGTTGTTCAGTAAAATATGGTTCAAATATTTTTACTATGGTCCGGCCGAGTGGCTGTGGCGATTCCTGACTTATGGCAATAAACCCGTAATCAGGCGATGATTTTTACTTAATTCTCGAAAAGACATGAAAGAAGTTGACCTCTTAAAAAAGCAGATCAAGAAGCTGGATGCGCCCGATTTTGACCTGGAGGCGTGGAAGGCAGGAGCTATCATTATCCTCGAAAGGATATTCGGGCCCGGCAACCAGAAGATCGAGCTGATGGAAAAGATCAAATACGACCAGAGCAGTTGGGCGCTGCGCGAAGCCAAAGGATCGAAAAACATGATGGAAACCTGCAAAAAGCAGGGAGAAGAGATTTTACAAATCGCTATTGACGAGTTGGAACATTTCGGTCTGCCTGAGGAGGTAGAGGAGGCTAAATCGGCGCCGTTCAAAGCGGTTATTGAGCAGGCACTTGAGAACGAGCTGAAAATAGCGCAGTACAAAGAAGTGCTCAGGATCGTCCGTTCCGATAAGGGTTTTGATGAGAGAAAACAGGAATTGCTTGATTTGCTGCACGCAAGCGGACATGATGTCACGGACAATCTGGTGGCCGGAATACTGCTAAACGAACAGACTAAAAATTATCTTTAAACCATGCTCAGAAGAGACTACATCAGCAGGCTAATTGAGGAGTTCGCGCGTTTTCTTGCAGCCGTCGCAGGTTTGAGGAAAGAAGGCAATTTTGAAGAAGCGTTGAAAAAAATCGATGAAGTGTACAGCGGCATGATCGGCCTGGAGGCGAAAGTAATCAGAAGTGTGGGCAGTGGTCAACTGCTCGATTTGCTGCAAAATGATAAAAAGTTTGACAACAATTATCTGAAAATGATTGCCGACCTTCTCTATGAGGAAGGGCAGATTTATCATGAGAGCGGCGACCCCGTGAGCATGCGCAATGTCTATGAAAAAGCGGCGATTCTCATCCGCCATCTGATGGCTACGGACAGCACCTTTTCATTTGATTGGTATGAGAAACTGGCAACTATCGACGGGGCCCTGAATGCTTAAACATGACCGGAGTTATCGCTCTATCACGATTTTTTCTCTTTCAACCCAAAATTCTCAATGAGAGGTTTAAGTACAACTTGTCCCGCCAGGGCGGGAAGAAAATCAGCACGTTTGATGAGGAGGCATAATGCACTATTATGGTGACGAATCAAACGTGAACGAAGTGGCTGATTTTGACGTAGTTTAAGCTCGGAACAGAAAGGTTATTGAGAATTTTGGGTTTGTAAGAACCGCTTGGAAAGGTGAGCGTTACGAGGTACACTCCCGGCCTAAGGTC
>WGED01000013.1 GCA_015492915.1 Cyclobacteriaceae bacterium | reverse complement strand
GTCCGTAACGGCCTTGTTTGCCTTTGTAATTTTTGTCATTCACCACATAGAACCCCGAATACAAACTCGAAAAGGAGTCCATTTTTAATACCCCATTCTCAATGCGGTCATTATAACCGTAGGAGCCACCGAAATAATCTTCCTCACCCGTACCGCAAATAGTCGGAAATTCATCATCGCCGTCAATAAAAAATTTAATCTCGCCCTCTCCCCACCAACCGGGGCTGTTTGCGCCGTGCACCAGATAAGTGCCGACATATTTGCCTTTGCCTTTGATGCCGTCCACGATGGTAAACACCTCTTTGTACGGCAGTGGGTTGGTGCGCCTGAATTGGGCGTGAAAATACCATGTATCCTCGGGCACCTCCTGCAGTGAATAATCGATCTGGTAGTAGAGCGTCATCGTTTTTTCGCTCCTGTTTTCCATGGTGATCCTGCATTTTTTCCTGAAGGGCATCGGCCAGTAACTGTTCATACCGCTGCGGGGGTTTACACACAATGCAATGGATGATATTTGCGGTTCATTGCCCATGCCCCAGCCGGAGGCGAAAAAGTCGCCCACCGGCACTTCTACCGAAGGGGTTTCCTCATCGTCCCAGTAAAACCTGATGATGGCCAGACGGTAGTCAACCATGGGTGTCATCCAGATGTGATTGACAATACCCGGACCGTCCATCTCCGCCAGGGTGAAGGTCTCGCCGGGCTTGATTCGGATATAGGGATTGACTTTCCAGCCTTGGCCCAGCTCGCGCGCCGCTCTGGCAGCACTGCCCTCTTCGAGCGTGGCCATGCCGCCCTTGCCCTTCTCCCCCGTGAAGTTTTCGGGACTGATGGAGCGGGTTTTGACATCGGCCGGACGGTATAACTGGTTCAGGCCGGGAAATTGCGCAAAGAGCCATGAGGTGCCAAGTCCGGTGAAGACAATGGTCAGTAATAGCTTTTTCATTTTATTTTACTTTACTATTTTAAAATACAGTTCCGAATGTTATTCCTTGTCGGATTCAATCTAAAAGCGAGTACGCATTTAACAAATAATAAATTTATGATTATATGTTCATTTTCTTTGCTTGTCCAAAGAAAACGAACCATCCCGCCAAAGCGGGATTCGAAGGTGTTTTTTAAAGTTCCTTCTCGGGAAGAACTTTAAAAACCGCATTTCAAAAGCTAAATTTTTTCCAGGGCTTCAAAAATTCTTAACGCTTTTGAAATGCTACACTGCCGAAAAAGAATTCTTACGAAAGAAAATGTATATTCTATAACCTTTCTGTGAAAAGAACATAAAAGGCGATTGTTTTTCAATACAAATAAATGATAAATATTCATGAAAGGAGGCGATAAGGGTAATTTTAATTTAGTTTTGTGCACAGCAAAATGCGACAACAAGCAACCATGGCGAAAGAATACACAAGTTTTGAGGATTTCGGGCTGAACAGGCAACTGCTCAATGCCGTTGCCGACATGGGCTATGCCACACCTACGCCCATTCAGCAAAAGGCCATTCCGGTCATCCTCGCAGGCCATGACCTCATCGGCATCGCACAGACAGGCACGGGTAAGACCGCCGCTTATCTGCTGCCGTTGCTGTACAAAGTGAAGTACGCCCGGGGACAATATCCTCGGGCGCTTATCCTGGCGCCGGGTAAAGAACTGGCTATCCAGATCTCCGAAAATCTCCGAGGGCTGGCAAAATACACGGATCTGAGGCATGTATGCCTCTACGGCGGCATCGGGCCCAAAACACAGATCGAAGAGCTGGAACAGGGTATGGATTTCGTCATATCCACGCCAGGCAGATTCCTCGACCTCTATCGGCGTGGGGCGCTGATCACCAAGGCATTGCGCTACATGGTGCTCGACGAGGCGGACAAGATGATGGACATGGGATTCGCACCGCAGATCAGGGAGATCCTCGAGAAGATTCCGCGAAAGCGGCAAAACCTGCTCTTTTCGGCTACCTTCCCGCCGAAGGTGCAGCACATCGCCGATGAGTTTCTGGAGTTTCCCCACAAAATTGAAGTGACGCCGCAGAGTACGCCCGCAGAAACGGTGGAACAGTATTTCTACAAAACGCCAAACCTCAGTACCAAGATCAACCTGCTGGAGCACCTGCTACAGGATGAAGATTTCTCAAAAGTCATCATCTTCACCCGTACCAGGGAAATAGCCAACAACACGTTCAAATACCTCGACAGGAAATTCCCGGGCGAGGCGCGCGTGATCCATGCCAACAAAAGCCAGAACAGTCGCATTAACGCCATCAACGCCTTTCGCAGCGGCGATATCAGGCTGCTCGTCACCACCGATGTATCGGCGCGGGGCATCGACGTCGAAAATATCAGTCACGTGATCAATTTTGATGTACCGCGCATCCATGAGGAATATGTGCACAGGATCGGGCGCACGGGCAGGGCCGAAAAAACAGGCGTGGCCATCTCCTTTGCCAACGGGGCGGAAGAGATACATCTGAATGAGATCGAAAAGATCACGGGTGAAAAGATCGCCGAAAGGCCCTTGCCACCTGAGATTGTTGCTGCCGGAACATCGAAAGAGGAGCGTATCGAGATAGAAAGGGAGATCGACAAGATAAAACGGGAGAAAGACCCCGGCTTCAAAGGCGCCTTTCACGAAAAGAAAAAAAGGCCCGTTTTCCATAGGCCGCAGCAGAAAAAAATCAGGAAAAAGCGCCGGAGAAGATAATTGCTTTCGTATGCCCTGTACTGAAAAAATCACCTGTTTTTCATGGGTCCGCAAATTATTCTTTGGACGGTTGCACCATTGACCAAATACCCTGCTCCGGTACGACAAAATAATTGCCCGTTTTTCATGTCGAAGGTCATTTTTTCTCTTTGAGAAATTTTTACCTTTGTCCCCATTCAAAAGTCGTTCATTGTTTTTATAAAAATTTCATTATGCGCAGCGATCTCCAACCCCAGGATATTTTTGAATACAGGCACCACGGAAAATCTGATGAGACCTTTCAAAAAAGGCTAGAAGCCATTGGCGTCAGTTCCATCGACGAACTGATCGATGAGACCGTCCCGAAAAACATAAGGACAGACAAAACCCCTAACTTACCGGGCCCTGTCACCGAAAATGTGTTCCTGGAGGAAATATGGAAGATCGCTTCAAAAAACAAAGTTTTCAAGTCGCTGATCGGTCAGGGATACTACGGCACCAAAACACCGGCGGTCATTCTTAGAAATATCCTTGAAAATCCGGGTTGGTACACGGCCTACACGCCCTATCAGGCGGAGATCGCACAGGGCAGGCTCGAAGCGCTGATCAACTTTCAGACGATGGTCATCGACCTCACGGGCATGGAGATTGCCAATGCTTCGCTGCTCGACGAGGGAACCGCTGCCGCGGAGGCCATGGCCATGATGCACCGACTGCGCAAGGGGCCGAAGAAAACAGCTCACAAGTATTTTGTGGATGAAAAAGTGTTTGAACAAACCATCGAGGTGATCAAAACACGCGCACTGCCCGAAGGGATAGAAGTGGTGGTCGGCGACTATACCAGGCTCGATCTCACCGATCCCGGACTCTATGCCCTGCTAGTTCAATATCCTAACAAATACGGTGAAATCCATGACTTTAAGGCCTTTTTTGAAAGCGCCAAAGAGAACAACGTGGCAGTGACGGTGGCTGCCGACCTGCTGAGCCTGACGCTCCTCACCCCGCCGGGCGAAATAGGTGCCGATGTCGTGGTGGGCTCCACACAGCGGTTTGGCGTGCCTCTCGGTTACGGCGGGCCGCACGCAGCCTACATGGCCACCCTCGACGTGTACAAGCGACAAATGCCCGGGAGGATCATCGGGCAGTCAATTGACAGCAATGGCAATCCGGGTTACAGGATGGCACTACAGACGAGGGAGCAGCACATCCGGCGCGAGAAGGCGACGAGCAATATCTGCACAGCACAGGTGCTGTTGGCAGTGATGGCGGGCATGTACGCTGTCTATCACGGTCCCGACGGCCTGAAACGGATCGCCACTAAAGTACACCTGCTGGCCAAATCGCTTAACGATGCGCTCGGCAAGCTCGGCTACAAAACCTCCGGCAAAGACTTCTTCGACACCGTACGCATTGAGATCGAAGATAAAAAGAAAATCGAAGCCATCAGGGTCCTGGCAGAAAGTCGTGAATATAATTTCAACTATTTTCATGAAAATGCCATACTCATCTCTATGGATGAAACCTGCGAGATCCGTGACTTGGAAGGAATAACCGACATCTTTGCCGAAGCTGCCTCTGCAAAGATCGCCACTGACGAACTGGAATCCGTTATGGATGCTGTCACGATCAGCTATCCCGAAAGCTTGACACGAAAAAGCAAATTCATGACCCATGAGGTGTTCAGCAAATACCACACGGAGCATGAGATGCTGCGGTACATCAAGCGACAGGAGAACAAAGACCTGTCGCTCGTACATTCGATGATCTCGCTGGGGTCCTGCACCATGAAGCTGAACGGCACCACGGAAATGATCCCGATCTCATGGCCGGAGTTTGCCGCTATCCATCCTTTCGTCCCGAAAGATCAGGCAACGGGCTATTATCAGCTTTTCGATGAGTTGGAGCAATACCTCAATGAGATCACGGGTTTTGCCGCCACCTCGCTGCAACCCAACTCAGGCGCACAGGGTGAGTTTACGGGTCTGATGGTTATCAAAAAATATCTCGAACACATTGGCGAGGGACGCCGCAACGTCACGCTGATCCCTTCATCGGCACACGGCACCAACCCGGCCAGCGCCGTGATGGCAGGTACGCGCGTCGTCATCGTGGCCTGTGACGAACACGGCAACATCGATGTTGATGACCTGCGGGCCAAAGCCATGGAAAACAGGGATAATCTCGCCGCGCTCATGGTCACCTACCCTTCGACGCACGGGGTGTTTGAAGAGAGTATTGTTGAAATTTGCCGAATTATTCATGAAAACGGCGGACAGGTGTACATGGATGGCGCCAATATGAATGCACAAGTCGGACTCACGAGCCCTGCCGCCATCGGCGCCGACGTCTGCCATCTCAACCTGCACAAGACTTTCAGCATCCCCCACGGCGGCGGTGGTCCGGGGGTAGGGCCTATCTGCGTGGCGGAACATCTCAAAGACTTCCTGCCCGGGCATCCTCTCACGGGCGACAGCAGCGAAAAAAGGCTGACCGCCGTCTCCTCCGCGGAATACGGAAGTGCCGGCATTCTGCCCATCTCTTATGCCTACATACAACTGATGGGCCCTGTCGGGCTGACACATGCTACCAGGCACGCCATCCTCAATGCCAATTACATCAAAAGCAGGCTCGAGAAGCATTATCCCATCCTGTACACAGGCAAAAACGGGCGCTGCGCCCATGAGATGATCCTCGATTGCAGGGCGTTTAAGCATTTCGGTATTGAAGTGGAGGATATTGCCAAAAGACTCATGGACTACGGCTTCCATGCCCCGACGGTCTCTTTCCCCGTGCCCGGCACGCTGATGGTGGAACCCACGGAGAGCGAGTCACTGGCTGAACTCGACAGGTTTTGCGAGGCTATGATCTCCATCCGCAAAGAGATCGACGAGATAGAAAAGGGAGAAGCGGACGCGACGAACAATGTGCTGAAAAACGCCCCGCACACCGTGATGGAAGCGACCGCGGAGAGCTGGGAATACCCGTACAGCCGCGAAAAGGCAGTCTATCCTCTGCCATGGGTGAGAGAAAATAAATTCTGGCCGGCCGTGAGCAGGATCGACAATGCCTATGGCGACAGAAACCTTGTGTGCAGTTGCCTGCCCACCGACGCTTATGTTTAGTCGCTCACCGGAGGCTGTCTC
>WGED01000012.1 GCA_015492915.1 Cyclobacteriaceae bacterium | reverse complement strand
GAGCAGAGCAAGGCACTGCAACCGAATTGGATGCCAACACGCTTTCATTAATCATAAAAGAGCCTCTCGGTGTTGTCGCTCAAATTATCCCCTGGAATTTTCCGTTATTAATGTTGTCCTGGAAATTGCCGCCGGCACTGGCAGCAGGAAACTGTGTGGTACTGAAGCCCGCCGAACAAACACCCTCTACGGCAACCTTATTGATGGAAAAGATCGCCGATATTTTCCCTCCGGGAGTAATTAATGTAATTCATGGGTATGGACCGGAAGCGGGCAAGCCTTTAGCGTCACATCCAGGAGTTGATAAAGTTGCCTTTACAGGTGAAACCACGACAGGACAGTTGATCATGCAATATGCCTCTAAAAACCTGAATCCTGTCACCATGGAATTGGGTGGAAAATCACCAAACATTTTCTTTAACTCTGTCATGGATGAAGATGATGAATTTCTGGATAAAGCGGTTGAAGGGGCGGTTTTGTTTTTGTTCAACCAGGGTGAAGTCTGCACCTGCCCTTCAAGATTGCTGGTACAGGAAGATATTTATGATGTTTTCATGGAACGGGTAGTTGCAAGGACAAAGGCAGCAGTTCAGGCAAATCCTTATGACATAAACACAATGGTAGGCGCTCAGGCATCGAATGACCAGTATGAAAAAATTCTTTCCTACATCAAAATAGGAAAAGAAGAAGGTGCCAAAGTGCTTACAGGTGGTGAGGCCTGCAAGTTAGACGGTGATCTGGCCAATGGTTTTTACGTTCAACCAACGATTCTGGAAGGAAACAATAAAATGCGTGTTTTCCAGGAAGAAATTTTTGGGCCTGTGCTTGCAGTCACGAAATTCAAAGACGTCGCAGAAGCAATTGAAATTGCCAATGATACACTTTACGGATTGGGGGCAGGCGTATGGACAAGAGATGCACATGAATTATACCAGGTGCCAAGGGCCATAAAAGCAGGCAGAGTATGGGTGAACTGTTATCATGCCTATCCTGCTCATGCCCCCTTCGGAGGTTATAAGAAATCGGGGTTTGGACGTGAAACACATTTGATGATGATGAACCATTACCGGCAAACCAAAAATATGTTGATTTCTTATGACAAGAACAAATTAGGGTTCTTTTAGCAGATTGAATTAATTTAAATTTATAGGCTGACCGTAGTTTCTGTCAGCCTTTATTTAGTTTTAATTATGAGATATAAAAGAGTAGCAATAACAGACAGAGCCATTGAAATTCTAAATCAGCTCAAAGAGAAACACGGGGAATTAATATTTCATCAAAGTGGTGGTTGCTGTGACGGGTCAGCACCAATGGTTTTTGAAAAAGGTGATATGTATTTAGATGATAGTGATATTTTACTCGGTCAGATAGAAGAGGTAAACTATTATATGAGTCAGGACCAGTTTGAATATTGGAAACACACGCGTCTAACTATTGATATTACGGAAGGAAGAGGTTCTAGCTTCTCGCTTGAGATCCCCCTTGGCGTCAGATTTATAATCCATTCCAGGCTTTTAACCGACGAAGAAAATGAAGCATTGAATATCAAATGATTGAACCCAAAATCCTCAATAACCTTTCTATTCCGAGCTTAAATTACTTCAAAATCAGGCACTTTGTTCACGTTTGATTCGTCACCATAAAAGTGCATTATGCTTCCTCATCAAACGTGCTGATTTTCTTCCCGCCCTGACGGGACAAGTTGTACTTTAACCTCTCATAACGAAATACTGGTGAGAATTTTGGGTTTAACCGCACATTTCCCTTCCTGAATGAAATGAAGTATCACGGCCCGGTTGCAACACACTTCTCAGCACATTTCACCCCGTCCAGCGCAGCGGAGACAATGCCTCCGGCATAGCCGGCGCCTTCGCCACAGGGGTACAGGCCCCTGACCGTCACATGCTCGAGCGTCACCTTGTCGCGCGGGATGCGCACGGGCGAGGAGGTACGCGATTCGGGCGCATGTACTACGGCTTCATTGGTCAGGTAACTGCGCATGGATTTACCGAATAATTTAAAGCCCTGCTGCAGCCGACGATAAATGAAGGAGGGTAATACGCTTCCGAGCTCCACCGAGGTGATCCCGGGCTTGTAAGAGGTGACCGGCAGTTTTTTTGATTGTTTCCCATGAATAAAATCCACAAGCCGTTGCGCCGGCACTTTCTGCGTCCTGCCTCCCTCCCGCCATGCCGTCTGTTCGATTTTTCGCTGAAATTCCATGGCCATCAGCGGACCGCGATCTTTGAACTCTGCAAAATCTTCCATCCGCAACTCAACCACTATGCCCGAATTGGCCGTTTTCTGATTGCGCCCCGAGGGCGACCAGCCATTGGTCACCACCTCTCCGGGACTCGTGGCACAAGGCGCGATCACCCCGCCGGGGCACATGCAGAAAGAGTACACGCCGCGGCCTTTTACCTGCTTCACAATGCTGTAAGGCGCCGGCGGCAGATGCGGGTCCCTGACGGGACAGTGGTACTGAATGCTGTCGATCAGCGCCTGGGGGTGCTCCACGCGCACACCCATGGCAAAAGGCTTTGCCTCGATCTCTATGCCTTTGCGATAAAGCATCTCGTAGATATCCCTCGCTGAATGGCCTGTGGCAAGGATCACTTTCCTTGTCCCGATGATATCGCCTGTCATGAGTTTCACGCCATTAATTTCGCCGGAGCGGATGACGAGGTCTGTGACACGGCTGTTGAACCGTATCTCGCCACCACGGCCGATGATGAAATCGCGGATGGCAGTGATGATGCCCGGCAGCTTGTTGGTGCCGATGTGCGGATGGGCGTCGATCAGGATATCTTTTTTGGCGCCGAAAGCCACCAGCAACCGCAGCACTTCCATAATATTTCCGCGTTTTTTGGAACGCGTGTAGAGCTTACCGTCGGAATAGGCCCCTGCGCCCCCTTCGCCAAAGCAATAGTTCGAATCTTCATTGACCTCATGAAAAAGATTGATCGCACGCAGGTCGCGCCGCCGCGTGCGCACATCCTTGCCGCGTTCGAGGACCATGGGCTTCCTGCCCAACTCAATACATTTGAGCGCAGCAAACAGGCCTCCGGGACCCGCGCCGACAACCACCACTTCTTCCTTCCCTTCCACCGAGGGCCAATCAGGCAACGGTACATCAAAATGCTCCATTTCCTCATGCACATACACACGCACACGCAGGTTGATCATGACAGGCATTTTGCGTGCATCAACAGACCGGCGCAATATCTCCACGCCCGAAATGTCTCCTATCCCGATGCCTGTTTTTTTTGCTACAGCCTGTTTCACCGCATCCGGGTCGTCAGCGATGGCAGGCAACACTCTTATGTCGGTCTCCTTCCGCATATTTTTCTATGGAAAAATAGTCATTTTTTCATGCTGCTCCATGCTCACAGGGTGAGTAAGACCAAAATACCTTCGTGAAGAAATGCTCTGTAATATTCGGCGAATGGTTATTCAATCAATATCTTCCGCGTGACGAAAATATCTTTGTCGTCATGGATTTTCAGTAAATATATACCTTGCCTCAGGCCGGATACATCCAGATCGGCTTCACCTTTAAAACGGGATTCGGCAATCTCTTTGCCCTGAGCATTGTACAAATAATAATACGAAGGCATTTCCGACGTCATAGCGATTGTGACATGATTGGTGGCGGGATTAGGAAATATTTTAATTTCTCTCCGAACCTGATCTTCCAGTGCCGTTACGAGCTCGGGGAATTCTGTGGTCTCCCATATTCTGGCCGTATCCTGATCGGTGACATAGATATTGTCGAACCAAACACGGCCCTGCTCCAGCGCACCGGCATCATTGGCTATGACAAACTGCCCGATTTTTGACCAGTCAAACTTACCTTCGGGATTATACCATCCGTCATCCCACGATCCCGTCTCAACGAAATCACTCAGCGGTATGTACATTTTATGCCACTTGCTGTCCCAGGCTACTTTGCTTTTATCCACCGAATACTGCATGCGCCACGGATGATCGGCAGGCCCTTCCTTGGTATCGATGAAACGAATGTCGAACTCCATGTCCGGATAATCTGACCGAACGAAAATATTCAAAGCGTACCCCCCCGCAACAAGTTGCGTCATGTCTTTGGGAGGCATGAAATTAAAAAGCACATTATCGTACAGCGATGAGCCGCCGCCCCATTTCAGACAAAAGTCACCATTGTTCGGCTTGTCAGCCGCATAAAAATCAAGCGTTCCCGTACCGTAGCTTCCATCCTGAAGTGAACCATACAGATAATCAGTGTAAATCATAAATCCCGTGGTGTCGGGTTTAAGGATAAAGTCCGTCTGCTCCGGTACATTCCAGCCCAGCGCCTGCAACAAGGGCACATTCAGGTCATGTTCGAACATGCCATAGCTGTCTTTTTCAAACAATCCAAAGCCGCCACGGTAGTCCCACATCGTGTACGGAATCTTCAGGGAATCCATATACTCCCGGACTGTTTTATACCAGAAAATCCGGTCATTATTCTTACTATTTTGCATATATACGCCCATCTCACCGCAAAAAAGCGGCACATTTCTTTCGGCCATAAACTGTGCCGCGGTATCGATCATATCCCTCACATATTGCTCGGTGCCCGCAGTGTGATAATTGTTATAAGCGCTTTCGATCCACGATCCTTTCAGGTTCTCCGGCAACGGCGGCATACTGTCGGCATTATAAGGATACGGCACACCTGTTAGCGGCTCCATCGACGGGCTTACCCAGCTCGCCCCCTGATGTGTGAAAAGGAACGGCTCGTAGAAATGGAAGGTGTAAATGAGGTTATCATCATCGTAAACAGGCATCTTATCGAGATTGTGGAAGCTGTTCCAGTTGGCAGGGCCTACGATAATGGTATGTTTAGCATCCACAGCACGGATGGCCGTCACCACATTTTTTTGGATATCATTCCATTCTTCATCGCTGATGCCGTGCGGCTCATTCAACACTTCGTAATAAATGAAATTCGAACGATCCTTGTAATGCGCCGCCACCCGGGGCCAGACCTTCAGCAATATATTTCTGACAGCCGGATCGGTATTTCCCGAAGGATCAAAAGTGTGATTGTCGAGGATGAGATGAATCTGCAATTCCTCAGCCCAGTCAACTACCTGGTCCATGAAAGTGTAAAAAAGCGGGTCAATCTCATAATCCGGCGCCCCGTTGGTCATGTAGTGCAGATTGATCGGCAACCTGCTGACGTCACAGCCAAGGCTTTTGATGTTTTCAAAATCCTTTTTGGTGTATTTGTTGAATTGCACCTGCCTGGCTGAAGGCGTCTGAAACCAGTTGGTGAGATTCACCCCTTTGGTGAAAGGCATATTCTGAGCAAAAATATTGTCTGCCGCCAGCAAACTGAGTATGACGATGGCCTTAAAAAGTTTCATTCCCGTTTATGTTTTAATGAATAATCTGACCTTTCACCAAATAAAACTACCTCATTTGCGACACCTTTCCAAATGGGTATTTTTTTTACCTACCGGGCAAACGCATTTAAAAATAATTCCAATCAATCCTGAAAAAAAAGCTCCGTAGGAGCGAAATATTAATAGCCGTGGGCGTAAGCCCGCGGGGACAAAATTCAATAAAAATTTTTTGGCGAGCATTTTTGCCCTGCCAGGGCACTTCAAGTAATTTATTGAGTTTAAGAATGGGCAAAAATCATGATAAAAATGAAAATAAACGCAAGTGTTCATACATGAAAAGTAAAATGCGTTTGCCCTGATTTTACCTACCGTTTAACCCAAAATTCTCAATAGGATTTTGGGTTAAAATCATGCTTATGAAATGATCCCTGTTTCATGAGAAATAGATGATTTTTCATCCATCAAAGCAGGCAGGGGCACATCCGGTAGCATACCCTGAATAAACCGGCTAAAAAAATCGCATGTTTTTCATGGAGATTTAATATTTTCGCACCTATGAATGTTTATGACCTTATCATTATCGGTGCGGGACCCTGCGGCCTGGCCTGCGCCATCGAAGCGGAAAAAAACAACCTGAACTACCTTGTCGTGGACAAGGGCAACATCACCGAGTCCGTCAGGCGCTATCCCGTAAATATGCTTTTCTTCTCAACCTCCGAGAACATCGAGATAGGCAATGTGCCTTTCGTATCCATGGGCACGCGGCCCACGCGGATCGAAGCTCTCAAATATTACCGTAAGGTGGTCAATCATTTCGACCTTAACATCAAGCTGTTCACAAGGATCAACAATGTAAAGAGGGACAACGATATTTTTAGTCTCGAAACAGCCGATGAAGAACTGAGAGCGAAAAAGGTTGTTGTGGCTACCGGCTATTACGACGTGCCGCGCTTTCTCGACATTCCCGGCGAGAGCATGCCCCACGTAAGCCACTATTATGACGAGGCTTTCCGTTACTCAAAAACGAAGGTGATCGTCGTGGGCGGCGCCAATTCGGCCATCGAAGCGGCACTCGACCTCTACCGCAACGACGCCGACGTGACGCTCGTGCACATCAACGACACACTCGATAAAAGGGCCAAATACTGGATCGTACCCGACCTGGAAAACAGGATCAAAAAGAATGAGATAAAAGCATATTTCCGCCACAGGGTCATCGAGATCGATGAAAAAGAGATCATTATTCAAAATCTCGACGATCACTCAACCAGGACATTAAAAGCGGATTTCATTTTCCTGATGACCGGCTACCGGCCCGATGCCCGCTTCCTCGGAAAAATCGGCATCAAACTCAAGGGCGAGCGCCTGATCCCCGAGATCAATCCCGACACTTTTGAATCGAATGTCGGGGGCATCTATCTGGCGGGCTCCATCATCGGAGGCGAAGAGACGGCCAAGGTATTCATCGAAAACGGCCGCCTCCACGGTAAAACGATCGTCAGTGACATCATGAAAAAATTGTGATTTTTTCCGTACGAAAAAATCAAGGGCCGTCAATGCGGAGTCTGCCCCATATTCATCTCCTGATACCCTGAGGGCACTTCAAAATATGATGCAACAGGATCCCATTCTTCCACCTCCCTGAGTTCCATATAACTCCTGCCCCTCACATGATCAATAATCTTAACAGGCATTTTCAGATCATCGGAGTACCATACCGTATAAATGAGGGTCTTTGGCTGGGAGTTTTTTGTATAGTACTCCTTTTTAATACAATCATAGCCGTTCATATGTTCTTTCCCTACCGATTTTTCTTCCATGGTTTCATTAAAATGGCGTGAAGCCTGAACGGGATCATTCATCATACTGCGAATGTCGGTGGTTGCGGTTTTCATATACATCTTCATCTCCGGCATCAGTATCAATGCCTGCCCGGCATCCGGTTTTGTGATCACAAACATCTTTTGGCCGTTCTCCTCAAATTCGTAACGATACTGTGACAGGTCGGAAAACACGGTATAAACAATCTTATCTCCGGAACCTGAGAATTCCATCTTGCCTTTAAACTGAGCCTGAACCATACTGAAGACACAAAGTGCTGATAGAAAGAGTGCTGTTCTTTTCATGATCTTTTAAAGTTTGGTTGATTATTCAAGCATCAAAATAGCTGAAAAAGCCTCACGGAGAAATCCCATAAACATGGGATATTTTCATGATGGATATGATGATTTGAACCCAAAATTCTCACCAGGATTTCGTTATGAGAGGTTAAAGTACAACTTGTCCCGCCAGGGCGGGAAGAAAATCAGCACGTTTGATGAGGAGGCATAATACACCTTTATGGTGACGAATCAAACGTAAACGAAGTATCTGATTTTGAAGTAATTTAAGCTCGGAATAGAAAGGTTATTGAGAATTTTGGGTTGAACAACTGAGAATAGCATAATGAGCATATACAGGTGAATGGGCTCGTACAGGAAGATGCGATAAATCCCCGGCATTTTATCAATAATCCATATTACCCTCCGTAAACCATTTGGCGTATTTGATGTAGTTCATGGCCGTACGCTCAAAGACGCCCCTCAGATCATCACCGACAGGTTTCACTTTCTTCGCAGGCATGCCTGCATAGATATAGCCGCCTTCAACTACCGTATTGGCCAGTACTACCGCTCCGGCAGCGACAATCGCACCGCTCTGCACCACGACGTGGTCCATCACCACGGCATTCATGCCGATGAGCACATCGTCCTCGATGGTGCAGCCGTGCACGATGGCATTGTGGGCTATGGAGACATTGTTGCCTATGACTACGGGGGCTTTTTTGTAGGTGCAATGAATCACGGCTCCATCCTGGATGTTGGTATTGTCGCCGATGGTGATCGAATGCACATCGCCGCGCACTACGGCATTGAACCACACGCTGCAATTATCACCCATCACCACCTCACCCACCACGGTGGCGTTGTCGGCGAGGTAACAGTTCTTCCCGAATCTGGGCTCAATGCCCCTCACAGGTAAAATAAGTGCCATGGCATCGGTGATTTGTTTCGTTAAAGGTAAGCCCAAAATTCACAATATAAAAAAAGACCGGCCTTGCCTGGCCACTTACATTTGTTTACAATTTATACCTTTGTGTTTTC
>WGED01000011.1 GCA_015492915.1 Cyclobacteriaceae bacterium | reverse complement strand
TTGCTGCGCTCCCTGCCGAATGGGTTGATTTGAAAATACCTTTAAATCCATAAAAAACGCCATCCCATCAACCGGGCGGGCCGGATCGGGGATGACGTTTCAGTATCAAAAAATCATTCTTTTTCTCGACTTTGACAGTTTCAAGGCGTAAAGGATTGATTATCAGCGATATAAAAAATCACCGGCGCACTACACTTTTGTTGTAAACAACTGATTTACAGACTGTTGGCTCATTACGTCATTAGGCACTGTTATTTTCAGTTGGTTGAAGATTATTTTTTGTTGCTCATCTACGCTCGAGCGCATAAATATCTTTTCTTCCTTCTCTCCTTCCTGTATCTCTGACATTTGCATTTTGTCCATAGCCCTTGATATCTGCGATATCTGCAGGGAGGTCTCATTACGCAGATGGTTCAGAAAGGTATAAGCAAGAAAACACATGGCGATGTGGCCTTCAATGCGCCGGTTGGTCCAGTGAAACACAGGGCGGATTTCTATCTGTGATTTGAGCATCCTGAATGAATGCTCTACGTTATACAGGTCGCCGTATTTGTCGAGTACCTCTCTGACGGGTAAATCTGTTGACGTGGCGATCGCCTTAAAACCGTCATAGCGCTCATCAGAGACAATTTTTTCATCATCCAGTCTGATGGGCAGCCCTTCTTCGTCAGAGATGATAAACCTGCCGGCACCCCTTTTCTTTGCCTGTTTGTATTTGTCCGGTCTGGCCAGCCAGTCCCGTGCCTTTTCGATCAACTTATTGCGTTCATATGCATCCTTCTTTGCCCGTTCGGACGACCAGGTACAGATGATCCTTCTCTGCCGGTAGCTTATCTCTGCATAGCTCAGTTGCGCTGTATCAATATCCGGGGATACAGCTTTGCGGTTTGCCTTCTCGAGCAGATAGCCCTTTATCTTTTCCGGGAGGCTCTTTATCCGGTCACCCAGTATATAGTCCATACCGTTATCTGTAATGTATGCCCTGTTGTCCTTGTCTATCATTGCGCTGTCGGCCACCACGATGGCTTTGTCTATGTTGTAGCGTTTACTTATTTCCCTGAGTGCATCGATCATCGTGTGCCCCTCATAGGTATTGCCCTGATAGATATGATAGGTTATCGGGTTTCTGAGCTTATCGACCAGCAGGCCGAGTACGATCTGCACCTTATGGGCTTTGCCGTCTTTGCTGTAACCCTTGCGGCGAAGGTTGCCGTCTGTTTCTTTCTGGCTGTCAAAATACAGGGTGGTGACATCGTAAAACACCACATCCAGCCTTGCGGAAAATAAATTCTGCTGCTGACCGCTGATATGTTCTTTGAGCAATTCCTGCTCCCTGCTCAATAGGTCAAGGGTGCGATAGAAATACTGCAGCTCGTAATGGCGGTCAAATCCAAGGTAATTCTGCTGGCAATGATAGTTCTTGAGTTTTGAGCCCGGCTCGTTCATCCTTTCGGATATCATCAACTGCAGCACCGCTGCCCAGTCAAAACGAAGTCGGTGACGGTTGCCGATACGGCGGGAAAATCCGTCCAGGCGATAGGTTTCCCATAGCTTTTTCACTATCAGCGGATAGCCGTAATTCAGCCGGCGCAGTTCCCTGAAAGTTGAACCTATTACATCTTCGAGTTTCAGCCCGGCAAGGTTCAGTAATTTCTCTGCTATGGCCTTTAGTTGATCCGAACTGTAATCTTCTGCCTTGCCAAGGGAATAGAGGGTTTTATGCCTGGCCCTGCCGGATTCCCGGTAGGTGCTGACTATACGCAAATAGGTGCCTGATTTCTTCTTTTCTACTCTTAAAAATGCCATGCGCCAAGCATACAAAAAATCCGGCAAAAATCCATGGATGTTTTCGCACTACACTTTTTAGAGCCTGAAATGTTAACGTGTTAATATTCAACTGATTACATTTTTGAAAACCCGAAAATATGCCCCAAACTGTCAAAGTCGAGAAAAATATTGCCCTGATAGCTATCATCGCCATCAGCGCGTTGTATGGCTGCAATCCGAGCAAGGAAAAAGATGGTGAGGCTTTTGAGATCACTGCTGAAATTAAAGGTGTGGAAGAAAACACCCCTATCTACCTCCAAAAGGTGAAAGACGGTGAACTTGAATCAATCGACTCCGCATTCATTGAAGACGGAAAAGTGACTTTTGAAGGATCGCTCGAAAGACCGGAGATGCTGTATATGCGTATTGGTGATTCCAGAAAAATGATCAATGTATTCGCGGAAAATTCAAACATCTCGGTCACCGTACAGGTGGACAGCCTCGACAAGGCCGTCGTGAAAGGCTCCGGAGTACATGACGATCTGATGGCATTCAAGAAGCATCTCGAGCCCATCGATGAAAAAGCTAAAAAGCTGAGTGATGCCTACAGAATGGCAGCCATGCAAAAAGATGAGGAAATGATGAAAGATATTCTTGACGAATATGAGGGATTGCGCCAGGAGCAAAAAAGCGCCATTGTAGCGTTTGTCGGAGAAAAAAGCGATGCCTTTATAGCGCCTTATATCATAAGAAGGTATCTGGCCTACGAAATGGAATATCCGGAACTGGACAGCTTGTTGACTCAATTGGGCCCGAATGTACATAACTCGGAAGATTACAAATATCTGAGCGAGCGTGTGGCGACATTGAAAAAAGTGGCTGTCGGCCAGCCTGCAGTTGATTTTGCCCTGCCTGATACCACAGGCAATCCGATTGCTATCTCCTCCTTCAAAGGCAAATATCTGCTCATTGATTTCTGGGCTTCTTGGTGCGGTCCCTGCCGAAAAGAAAATCCCAACGTTGTGAAGCTTTACAATGACTACAAAGACAAAGGGTTTGAGATCATTGGTGTATCATTTGATGAAAAAAGAGAAAACTGGATCAAAGCCATTAAAGATGACAAACTCACCTGGCCGCATGTGAGCGACCTCAAGGGATGGCAGTGCGAAGCCGGCAAGCTGTACGCTGTCAGCGCGATACCGGCTACGGTGTTGCTTGATAAGGACGGCATTATCATAGCCAAAAATCTGCGGGGCGATGCACTCAGGGAAAAACTGGAAGAATTATATGCTGCGGAAGGCCAAAATTAATAAATTGGCACAAAATGATTTCCAACTTCAAAATAATACTTAAATGATACGCAAATCACTTATCATACTCATCGCAGCATTTGCTGCATATGCTTGTGCTTCTTCAAAAAAGATGGCTGACGTTTCGATCGGAGAATGGGAATATGTCATCAAAGACACCCCTGAAGGCGATGTGTCGGGCACGATGGTCATCAGTAAAGACGGTGACAGCTACACCGGTAAATTCGTCTCGGACATCGGCGAGTTGCCTTTACAGAATCTTACCATCCAGGATGGAGTGTTAAACGGAATGTTCGAATACACCGGTTACGAAATCGGAGTGGAGGGCAAGTTTGAAGGTGACAGCTTTACAGGCAAATGCGTTGTGGAATATATGGAATTTCCCATGACTGCAACCAGGAAGAAATAATCATCAAAAAATCATACACTAAAACCGGAGCCATTGTTCCGGTTTTTTTATGCCCGGCGGAAAACAAGCATGAACCCAAAATTCTCAATAACCTTTCTATTCCGAGCTTAAACTACTTTAAAATCAGATACTTCGTTCACGTTTGATTCGTCACCATAAAAGCGCATTATGCCTCCTCATCAAACGTGCTGATTTTCTTCCCACCCTGGTGGGACAAGTTGTACTTTAACCTCTCATGACGAAATCCTGGTGAGAATTTTGGGATGAAAAAAAGGGTATTTTTTCATAGAGTTCATTGCTCACACCCTTAATGATGGGGAAGGCCTTCTGCCTCAAAGCAATTTTATTACAGGTTCTCCCTCCTCTGCAGGGACAAGCCGCCCGAAAGATTCGAGTTTCAGATCATGAGATTTGAACAATTTTTCTACCTCAGCCCGGGCCCCGGGCTCTACGGCCACAAGTAACCCACCACTAGTCTGCGGGTCGCAAAGAATATTTTTTTGGCGATTTCCCATAGGCACAACCTTGTGACCGTAACTTTTGAAGTTGCGGTTGGTGCCGCCCGGCACACATTTTTGCTCCAGATAGCTATCAATGGATGATATCACCGGTACTTTGTCAAAATCGATCTCTGCCGCTACTTCGCTGCCTTCGCACACCTCAATCAGGTGGCCCAGTAAACCGAAACCCGTCACATCCGTCAAAGCCGAAACGCCTTTAATCCTGCCGAACTCCTGCCCTATTCTGTTCAGCGTCAGCATTAATTTTTTGGCTGTTTGAAGATCCTCAGGTTTCAGCACGCCCTTCTTTTGTGCTGTCGTCAGGATACCGATACCGAGCGGTTTGGTAAGAAAAAGTTCGGATTCTGCAGTGGCTTTATCATTGGTTTTGATATCGGAAATCTTTACCCTGCCTGTCACCGCCAGCCCAAAGATCGGCTCGGGTGAATCGATGCTATGGCCCCCTGCCAGCATAATTCCCGCATCGCGGCATACACTTTTGCCGCCAGCCACCACCTCCCGGGCTACCTCAGCCGCCAGCTTATCCACAGGCCAGCCGAGGATGGATATGGCCATCACCGGCTCCCCGCCCATGGCATAGATATCACTGATAGCGTTGGTAGCAGCAATAGCGCCGAAATCAAACGGATCATCCACAATTGGCATGAAAAAATCCGTCGTGCTGATAATCGCCGTCTCCTCATCGAGTGCATACACTGCCGCATCATCTTTGGTGTCATTGCCGACGAGCAGGTTGGGGTCTTCGTAAATAATATTCGTATCCGAGAGGATGGTTTCGAGCACTTTAGGTGAAATTTTGCACCCGCAACCCGATCCGTGCGAATATTGGGTCAACTTAACCGTCTCAATCATAATTTCAATTCGTTTGCCTTTTCTATGATTTTCAGGGCATTTTTCTCCGGGTCTCCGGCTTGGGTTTCCAGGGTGGCCAATGCTTTTTTCTTGTATTTGTTTTTTGAAAACTCATAGGTTTTGTCGTAATAATCAAGCAACAACAGGACGCACTCCTCCATCCTGTCCTCTGAGAGCAACTCCAGCGCCTTTTTCACCCTGTCACCGCCAAAGCGGTTTCTAATCTTTTCGATCGATTCCGCCAGCAAAGCTTTATCCTGCACGCCGTATTCGGCCACGATTCTTTTCGCTCTTATCCTCTTATCCACATTGATCTCAATAACAGGCGATCGGTTCATAGCCTCCCACAAGGTTTTCGGCAGGTACACCCTTCCGATAGACAGGCTCTCGCTCTCAACCCAAATCCGCCGTGAAATATCAAGTTTGAGCAGATCGGCATATAGATCGTTCTGAAACTGCGCGGTGGTAGGCTGCGGGCCAAGACCTAATGACCCGAATGCAGAACCTTTGTGGTTGGCGCGATACTCCAGATCGAGAATTTGCTCCCCCCTCTTTTGCAGCTCTTTCAATATCATCGTCTTGCCGCTGCCTGTAGGCCCCTGCAGCACAATGAGGTGCTCCAATGCACCAAAATCCTCCATCAACTGTCTGCGATAGGCTTTGTAGCCGCCATTGAGCACCACGGTTGACAAACCCACCAGTTCAAACAGCCAGGCCATCTTTTCACTGCGCATACCGCCCCGCCAGCAATGAACCTTCAGCCTGTTGTCAACAGCCAGCTTTTTAGCCTCCAGGGCCAGTTCCAGCATTTTCGGACCGACAATGCCGAGCCCCTGCTCTATGGCTTCATCCCGGCCTACCTGCTTGTATGTAGTGCCGATAATCGCTCTTTCTTCATTGCTGAAAAGCGGAATATTGCGGGCACCTGTAATATGCCCTTCTGCAAATTCGGCTGGGGAGCGCACATCCACCACGGGGATATCCCTGTCATTCATTAAAAAATCTCTGACATCAGCACGTTCCATTCGCTACAAAAAATTGATTGGGAAAAGATCAGTCCTCCGTCACCTTCTCTCCGACGATGAACGGCTTGGGGATCTTGAGCAGCTTGGCCAGGTAATGTGTCATAAACATGAGCGGCACCACCGAGGTGATGGGCGACAATGTCTCGGGCACATCCTTATCCTCATAATAGAACACATGGGCCCCCGCATTTTCAACAAGCTCAAACAGCTTGTTGGTGCGCCTGTATGCCACACCCTTCGATTTGATCACGATGACAACACTATCTTTGGCTGTCTCTTTGGGTCCATGGTCATATTCGGAAACACTCATCCCGATAAACGGGAATTTTGTGGATTCGCTCAGGATATGCGCCGCCTGGTGGACTGTCGCGATATTCGGTCCGTTTCCAATGATGTAGCAACCTTTGTATGCTTTGTCCTGCATCAGTTCGTACACCATGCCCGCGATCTCTTCACCCCATTTGCCATATTCGTACATTTTGCCTCTGAGCAGGTTGACAGCCGGAGAGGCATCTACGCCCAGGCCATTGTAGAGGGTTATTAAAGTATTGATGTATGTCTTGGTTGAAGAATGTGTCTCTTTGCCGGCCAGAAGAGGAAATACCCTTTCGAGATTGGTGGAAACACAAAGGGGACTTTTTAATACGTTCGTAATGGCATAGTAGCGCTTAAACAGGTCTTTGCACCATATCACTTCACTGCTCCTGCCCGACTGGGATATGAGCACACCGAGATCCTTCACCTTCTTGCGCGACAGATAGTTGTAGTATTCCGAGGCTCTGCCAACCTGTATGGGAATGCCCTGATAATACAGTGCCAGGGTGGCGTAGTATGATGATCCCATTCCCAGATAGGGCACATTAACGGGTAGTTTTATATTCTTGGTCGAGTAATTGATCTTCTCCGCCTTATCGGGAATCTCACGTATTTCATCCAGCATTTGCATGATTCTCAGCTTTTGTGACAATTCTCAAAAATAATCATAATTCTCCATGGTTTTATAATTCTCCATGAATAATCATATTTAACACCAAATCATTAATTATCCAAAGGAGCAATAGGAATAATTGATAATTTATATTCTTTGATCATTAGGGGCTTTATCTTGTATTATGATCGATTTTTGTTATCTTTATTGTAATGCCATACCTGCACAAGGCACTTCTTTTTGATTTTTACCAGTTTGTGATCTCTTCTTAATGCAATGCCCGGGTGACTTTTACAGAATACCGATAGTATTTTCATTAAGAAAATAACACGCTATCAGACTTTTACTTAAGAAACAATAACAACCACGAACCAGTGTTTCTTAAAATTTTAAACTTACATCCTATGAAAACCCTAATGAATTTCCTGTCATTCACAGCTATTCTTATTTTGCTTGTTATAAGGTAATGAGGTAGAACCCAATGTTGCTCCCGGCAAAGTCATGCTGACTTCACCATCAAACAGTACCGTTGATGTTCCCCTGGATGCTAAACTGACCTGGCAGGCTGTAACCGACCCGAACGGCGACGCCGTGGTGTATGATGTATACTTTGATACTGACGCTACTCCTGTTGCTATAGTCGGTGCTGATCCGATCGCCACAAATTTTTCACCGACACTTTTGGCCAATACTCCTACTACTGGAAAGTGGTTGCAAAAGATGATAATGGCGGAATCAGCGAGAGCTCAATCTGGAGCTTTACGAATCTTAACAATCCTCCTGACGATGTCATTTTGATCTAGCCGGCCGACGGAGCAATTGACATATCCACAGATTCAGCCCTGAGTTGGCAGGCAACCACGGATCCTGACGGTGATGTTGTAGTTTATGATGTATATTTCGGCACCGACGCCAACCCCGCCACAATAATCAATACTGATCAGAGAGAGCTCTCCATCAGTAGTCCTCCACTCTCTTCAGGCAACACTTACTACTGGAAAGTAGCAGCATAAGACCAGCATGGCGGTACAAGTGAAAGTGCGGTGTGGAGTTTTACAACTATAGACATAATACGAATCGGCGATTACCGTGAAGGCTGAGTTGTATTTTATCTGGATGAAAGTGGAAAGCATGGATTGGTATGTGCAATAACCGACCAAAGTCCAGCAGTACATGGTGGATGGGGCTGTCAGGCATTGGAAATTAATGGCGCTGACGGAAGAGCTATCGGGACGGGGCTCCAATATACCAAGGATATTTTGAATGATCGTAATGAGAAAAAAATAGCGGCCGAAATTTGTATGAATCTTACCTTAAATGGCTATTCCGATTGGTTCCTGCCAAGTATCGATGAATTAAGCCTGATGCACGCACGCAGTATATAATTAATGAGACCGCCGTAGCAAACAATGGCACTGCCTTTATTAAACCCAAAATTCTCAATAACCTTTCTATTCCGAGCTTAAATTACTTCAAAATCAGACACTTCGTTCACGTTTGACTCGTCACCATAAAAGTGCATTATGCCTCCTCATCAAACGTACTGATTTTCTTCCCGCCCTGGCGGGACAAGTTGTACTTTAACCTCTCATTACGAAATCCTGGTGAGAATTTTGGGTTAAATACTACTTTTTAGTTCTACCGAGGAATCTACTAGCCGCGCGCTTGCTGTAAGCTTTCTGCAGGGAGGCACGTATTTAGTCGGTAAGGCAAACCTGAACTACCCGTTTCGCGCGGTACGGGCTTTTTAATGGTCAAGCCGTAAAATGATAAAGTGATTGTTTTGGATTGTATTCTCAGAGGCTATTTCAAATCAATATGTTTGAGGTAGCTTCTGAATTTATAGTAACATTCAAAGGAGTTAAAAACTAATATGATTGGCTAAAAATCAGACTGTAATTAATTGGGATATATAATATTAAATAACTTCATAACTAAATAGC
>WGED01000010.1 GCA_015492915.1 Cyclobacteriaceae bacterium | reverse complement strand
GGAGATGTGTATAAGAGACAGACTTTCAATTGCTCTACCAATATATTTCTCATGATTATAGGTAATCATGCATATGCTAACCTTTATTTTAGTTGAGATATTTTTCACCCTCTTCTCTATTTCTGATAATTCTTGCTGGTATACCATAGGCAATCACCTTGGGCGGAATATCTTTGTTGACAACTGCCCCTGCGCCAATGACTGAATGTTTGCCAATTCTGACTCTGTCAAAAATAGTGGCTCCAATTGATACTGCTACGAATTCATCAATGAATGAATAGCCTCCGGTCAATACGCCTACTGACAGACTGCTGAAATCATTCATAACCGAATCATGTTCGAGAACCGATTTAGTATTTAATATACAATGATTTCCTATCGCCGCCCCATTGTTGATTACTACACCAGAAAGTATAACATTCCCATTCCCCATTTCTACATGTTTTGCAATAACCGACGTCGGATGTATAACATTGATAAATTTAAAATTCGGAAGCATTTCCAATATATATCCGGCAAGACGGCCTCTTAAAAAATTGTCTCCAATGCATACTATCCCTTTATTTACATTATATCTCTCACACAATTGTACAATCTCCTCCTGCCTGCCTATTACCGAATAATTATTAAGCGTGGAATTTATCCTTTTCTTCGAATCAATTAAACCGGCCACTTCGTATCTCCCCTGCTGTTCTATAGCATCAATTACCACTCCCGCATGTCCTCCCGCCCCGAATACAAATATTCTTTCCTTCATCATGCGCCTTTTACTATCCTGATGATACGCCTGATATCTTCCGGTTGAAGTTGATCATAAATCGGCAGGCACAATACCTCATCGGCTACTTTGGTGGCTACGGGCAGTTTGTCCGGTGCTGCGCTGTCAAGGCCCCTGTAAGTAGGAAAGCGGCTGATAAGGGGATAAAAATAACGCCGCGCAAAAATCCCTTCCCGCCGCAAGGCATGATAAACGTCGTCGCGGCCCTTGCCAAATAAGTTCTCATCAATAAAAACCGGATAGTATGAATAATTACCCTTTACATCCGGCCGGTTGTCTAAAAGCCTGATCCCCTCTGTTCCCTTAAACGCCTCGTCATACTGCGCGGCGACCTTTTGGCGCTTTAACCTGTTCTCCTCAAATATTCCCAATTGCAACAGTCCCATAATTGCGCTCACTTCGCTCATTTTTCCGTTGATGCCCGGCGCCACCACCGTCACCTCATCGGCAAAGCCGAAATTCTTAAGAAAATCAATCCTCTTTTTAAGCTTCGCATCCTTCGTCACGATGGCCCCGCCTTCAAACGTGTTGAATGTTTTGGTGGCATGAAAGCTGAGAACGGCTATATCGCCACTGTTCAAAATACTGGCGCCCCCCTGCTCTACCCCGAAAGCATGCGCGGCGTCGTAAATAACCTTTAATCCATAGGTATCGGCGATTTCCTGAATTTTTTTGGTATCACAAGGATTGCCATATACATGTACCGGCAAAATTGCCGTCGTTTTCGGGGTGATAAGCGCCTCGATTTTTTCCGGGTTTATATTGCAGTCTTCCTCCCTGATATCGCAAAAAACAGGTCTGATGCCATTCCAATGAAGGGAATGGGTGGTGGCCACAAAACTGTACGGGGTGGTGATCACCTCGCCGGTAATGCGCAATGCCTGCAGGCCGACGATCAGGGCCACGGTACCGTTGGCAAACAGCGACAGATGGGGTACACCGAGAAAACGGGCCATTTCCGACTCAAGCTCCTGATGAAATTTACCGTTGTTGGTCAGTTGCTTGCTCTCCCACAGGTCTTTCAGCAATGCCGTAAAGTCATCAAAATCGGGCAGTACCGGCTGCGTTACGTAAATATTCTTTTTCATAATTTTATCCATGTGTCGGGCACAAAGGAATATTGCTCATAAAATCTCTGTGCCTCCTTGTTTTTATACCAGGTCGCCGGGGCTATCACGGTCTTTTCGTGATTTTTATTGAGCCACGCCGCCCACCAACTGAATGTGCTGTTGGCAATGATGTTGTGCCTGCAATAGCTCATCAGCTTTAGTTCATGAAAATCCGATAAATTTTTATCTTCAACGAAAACAACCTCAGGGCTGAAATGCAGGTTTCTTTTTACATATTCCGGATCGTCCGAAAAAACGAAAAACTGCGCACCGGGATATTTGTTGAGAATATAATCAACCGCCCTTTGATAATACTCCCG
>WGED01000009.1 GCA_015492915.1 Cyclobacteriaceae bacterium | reverse complement strand
TATCTGGATAGATGATCCAGTTTCAAGTCTTGATAACAACCATATATTCTTTGCATTTAGTTTGATAGAAAATATTATATGCAAACCGATTAAAAATTCCGATGGTTCCAATTCGTGGAACTATGAACAGCTTTTTATTTCTACTCACAACCTGGAGTTTTTAAAATACCTAAAGCAGTTGTCGAAACCGCGAGATAATAGCCAATATTTTTTAATTGAAAGAGTAAACGATAGAAGTCGATTAAAATTATTGCCTGAATACTTGAGGAAATACATTACAGAATTTAACTACTTGTTTCATCAAATTTATCAATGTTCAAAAGTTGAAGATACAAGTGAAGATTACGAATTGTTTTACAATTTTGGCAATAATTTGCGAAAATTCCTTGAGGCTTATCTTTTCTATCGCTATCCTTATCATACCAATGATAAACTAGAAAAACTACGAAAGTTTTTGGGAGAAGACAGACAAAGTGTAGATATTACAAATAGATTGACTAATGAATTATCTCATCTTGAGCAAATATTTGATAGAAGTCTTAAACCAATAGAAATTCCAGAAATACCTAAGCTTGCACAATATGTCATTAATAAGATAAAAGAAAAGGATCCAGAGCAATATCAGGCTTTATTAAAAAGCATAGGAGAGGCTACTTAAAAATTTAATAATCATATAACCATTGGCTCAACTTGACCGCAGGGGCTCTGCGGTGTTTAAAGTTTTGAAGCCCGCATCAAGTCTTTTGATTATTCAAAGTTTGTACCCCGCAAGCCTGCGGCAAGTAGGCCAAAACGTTAGCAAACAGAAGATAATTCGCATGAAGAGATTTGTGAAAAGCCAGAATGACTGCCGGGGGATTGATATTCTGTACTATCCAGGAGACCGGTTCGATTACGGAATAGCCTGGTCAAACGGATAGTTTTCTCCGGCGCGATCCTGGCGTCCTGGGAGAAGCGGGTGGTAGAGAAGGACAGGGGCACTTATCAAGTATTTCGGAAAACCTCGTGGCTTCGGCAGTGAATCGGGACGGCAGGTTGAATCCGATTAAGTTAAGATTAACCGGTTTTGTTTCACAAACAGACAAAAGGTGATTATTTTCCAATTTAATCGGGAGGTAAAGAAATGAAATATTCTTCTGTCTGTTTGATTATTGCCGTCATATTCATGATTTCATGTGACAGATTTAGTCAGAATGTTGACTCTACTCCCATTTACCCGATGGTCTTTTCAGAAGATCCGGAAAATTTCGACAGATCGGATTGGGATATCGGTCGATATCTCATTCTGTCGTCCGAAATTGAAAATGATGTTTTAATACTTCGGGTAAAGATGGCGGAAGCGGTCAATTCCACAATCAAATTAGTGGTCTGGAACTATTGGCTTGAAACTTATCCCGTTCAAGTTTTTACTCTGATTTCATATAAGGAAGCGAACGGGGGTAGTCAAATATTAAAGGAAAAGGTACTGCGTTTTGAGCTTACTCCATTATGAGAACAGTATGTGATCGTTTATCCGGGTTGGGGTACAAGTTCCCCTAACAGAATTAGAATTGGTTTTGTGGATCCTCTTTATCCACAACCTAAAAATTCCGGGATAGAATATATATTTTAATTTTTTAACCCCAATTCGCCAATCGATTGCGCGCCGGTGCTTTTGTTATGTAGATCGTCTAAATTCTTTTTTCTCTTAACCTCCGAGCAACGCCGTTTAAAATTCTTCGATTGTGGGATTAAATTCCCCTAAAAACGAAAGGGGAATGGGCCGTGTCTGCGTCCACCGAAAAACAAATCGCCCACCCAGAAGCGATGGTTCGCCTGGTGGAGCACTATGATACCAGCGGTTTCACCCGCCGTCCGTTCAGCCGGCAGGAAGGTATCACCCGGAACAAGCTGAACGATTGGGGACAACGCTGCCGCCGGCATCAGCGGGTGGGGCAGGCCCAGGAGGCTTCGACGAGATTCATCCCGCTGCAACCGGAATCCCACAGTGCCCTTCAGGAATGTGAGCAGTCCCCGCGGGTTGAGCTACGCTTTGACAACGGGATGATTCTGCGG
>WGED01000008.1 GCA_015492915.1 Cyclobacteriaceae bacterium | reverse complement strand
GTCAGATGTGTATAAGAGACAGAGTTAGCTGTATCGTAATTTGGAGAGCCAGTGATGGATTTACCACCGCATCAGATTACATTGGCAGACACCTTTCAGACGGCGTTCGTGGGGCAACCATAAATGCTATTGGGAGTTCTTTGCCCGAAGTTTTCACTTCATTTTTCTTTCTTTTTTACCTCAAAGATGTCGACGGATTTTCTGGAGGAATAGGTACAACAGCGGGTAGTGCGATTTTTAATGGTATGATAATCCCTGCTTTCGTAATCCTTGTCGTTATCTTTACAGGCCTTGCAAAATACATTACCGTATCAAAAAAGGTATTTTTAAGGGATGGTATTTCCCTGATTATAGCAGAGTTATTGTTTATCATAATCATTAGTGGTAATTCGCTTCACTGGTATCATGGGCTGGCACTTATGATCATATATTTCATTTATCTGGCCATCATGATCAAAACAATGAATAAAGAAAAGTATCTGGCCAGAATCAAAGAGCCGGAATTTGTTGTTCACGAGAGTCGCAGAAGCACCTGGTACTACATTCTCACATTTGATCTGGAACCATTGTTTATCGGTAAAAACAAAATAAACGATCGCAATGCATGGGTTTTGCTGCTTTTTTCAACCATATCGATTGCACTTACATGCCTTGTATTGGTTCAGGCCTGCGAATGGATTGGGAGCGACCAATATACAATTCCATTATTCGGCACCTTCCAGGGGCTTGACATTCCGATCATGTTTGTCGCTCTTGTACTGGCATCAGCTGCCTCGAGTGTACCTGATACAATCATTTCAATGAATGATGCACGAAAAGGCCAGTACGACGATGCTATTTCAAATGCTCTCGGCAGCAATATTTTCGATATATGCTTTGCCCTTGGTTTTCCGCTTTTCTTGTACACCCTCTTTTATGGTCCGATTATTATGCACCAGGAAACGATCGAACAAAGCTCAGAACTGAGGATGTTGTTATTGTTGCTTACAATCGTAGCCTTTGGTATTTATATCATGAAACAGCGGATAAGCTCATTGCAGGCTTATTTGCTTCTTGGTATTTATAGTATATTTACGCTTTACGTGATCGGCAGGGGCGCCAATCATCCTATAGCCATGGATGTTGCAGAATTTTTACATAGTATTGTTTCATACCTGAATCTTTTATAAGATAATTGAAGTAAAATTATTAACCTGAACCCTAAACTTAATGTCTATGAAAAAACTATTTACTATTAAAAACATCAAAGAAGTACCTTAAAATCAGGACAGGAAACCTTTTTAAGTCTATTCCTGAACCTATAATCTGATATTTACACCCATAAATTTGTTTGATCAACCAATTTGATTTTTCAACTAAAAAACTACTGAAAATTCATGGAAAACATCGTTTATCTATTCCCCGTAGTGGGCGTGATAGCCCTGCTATTTGTTTTTTGGAGATCTGCCTGGGTAACAAGGCAGGAAGTCGGGACGGAGAAAATGGCCGGTATCGCCCATCATATCTATGTCGGGGCAATGGCCTTTTTAAGAGCCGAATATAAAGTTTTGGCCATATTCGTCGTCGCCCTTGGCGCATTACTCGCGTTCAAAGGGTCGCTCGAAGAGCATTCCCATCCCCTTGTGGCTTTATCTTTTGTGGTCGGGGCGTTTTGTTCCGGTCTCGCCGGTTATATCGGGATGAGAGTAGCCACCAAAGCCAATGTACGAACAACCAATGCCGCGCGTACCTCGCTTGGCAAAGCCTTAATGGTGGCGTTTACCGGTGGTTCGGTGATGGGGCTTGGCGTTGTCGGACTCGGTGTGCTGGGATTAAGCGTTTTATTTATCGCTTATACCCATTTGTTTGGAATTGATTTCGACAGTATGGGCAAAGTGATCAACGTGCTGGCAGGATTCTCGCTGGGTGCATCGTCAATAGCCATGTTTGCCCGGGTGGGTGGCGGTATTTATACCAAAGCAGCCGATGTCGGCGCCGACCTTGTGGGCAAGGTAGAAGCCGGTATTCCGGAAGATCACCCGTTAAATCCTGCAACAATTGCCGATAATGTGGGCGACAACGTGGGCGATGTAGCCGGAATGGGCGCTGACCTTTTTGAGTCATATGTCGGTTCGATCGTCGGTACGATGGTGCTTGGAGCTTCTTTTGTTGCCTTACCTGAATTTGCCGACAAATTCAACGGCCTCGGTGCCGTCCTGCTTCCCATGGCATTGGCAGCATGTGGTATATTCATGTCAATCGGCGGTACATTTTTCGTAAAGATCAAAGAAGGCGGCAACCCGCAGAGAGCATTGAACATCGGCGAATACGGATCTTCCATCTTCATGATCATTGCATCGGTTTTCATTATTCAATTCATGATGCCCGAAAGCTGGACCTGGGGAGATCACACTTACACGGCCATGGGCGTATTCTGGGCCACGCTGGCAGGCCTGCTTGCAGGCCTCGGTATCGGGATGATCACAGAATATTACACCGGTACAGGCAAACCCCCTGTTATCGCCATAGCAAAACAATCCATTACAGGTAGTGCCACCAATATCATCTCAGGCCTTGGTGTTGGTATGATGTCAACCGCCATCCCGATCCTGTTGATTGCGGCGGCTATCCTGATATCTTATCACTTTGCAGGCTTGTACGGTATTGCCATCGCTGCGGTGGGCATGCTCTCGAATACAGGCATTCAGCTCGCTGTAGATGCTTACGGTCCAATCTCTGACAATGCCGGAGGTATTGCCGAGATGAGCGAATTGCCCAAGGAAGTCCGCCAGCGAACTGACAAGCTTGATGCGGTTGGCAACACAACGGCAGCCATCGGCAAAGGATTTGCGATCGGTTCTGCAGCCCTTACGGCACTTGCTCTTTTCGCCGCTTTCATGCAACAGGCCAACATCGCCAGCATTGATATTTCCAAGCCCACGGTAATGGCGGGACTGTTCGTCGGTGCCATGTTGCCATTCGTCTTTTCGGCATTGGCCATGAATGCTGTTGGCAGAGCAGCCATGTCGATGATCAAAGAGGTGAGAAGACAGTTCAGGGATATTCCGGCCCTTAAAAATGCCCTTGAAGTCATGAAGAAATACGACTCCAAGCTGGAAAATGCCACTGAAGAAGACCTCAAAATTTTACATGAAGCAGACGGAAAAGCAGAATATGATAAATGCGTTGAGATATCCACCAAATCATCAATCAAGGAAATGATCGCACCGGGCATGCTGGCTGTGCTGGCTCCTGTACTTGTGGGTTTTATCGGCGGTGCAGAGATGCTCGGCGGCTTGCTGGCAGGGGTTACAAGTACCGGCGTGCTGATGGCCATATTCCAGGCCAACGCAGGCGGAGCATGGGACAATGCTAAGAAAATGATAGAAGAGGGGATTGAGATCGACGGCAAGCATTATGGTAAAGGTTCTTATCCTCACAAGGCCGCCGTGGTGGGCGACACTGTCGGTGATCCTTTCAAAGATACATCCGGACCTTCACTTAATATCCTTCTCAAACTTATGTCGGTAGTGGCGCTGGTGATTGCACCATCCATTACATTGTCCGATAGCGCTACCTCAGCAGTTTATCAGGAGACGGAAAAGTCAATAGCTATTGAAACAGAATCTGCAGTTGACCACAAACAAATTTTTGAGCAATCTTTAGCAAACGAAACGGAAATTCCTCAGGAAATGATATCAGTGTATGACAAGGAAACCATTTCCAAAACTGATAATGAATCGGATTCCCCTTTCATAATTATACCAGAACGGAAGATTTAATCTCCGACATTTTTTTAAGCGGGCTTGTTGGCCCGCTTTTTTTGTGTTAAATCATTTGAGTTTGGGCAATCCGTTTCTTACCCTTAATTTTGCAATCTTTTCACAGAAATAATCACTGAAAGCTCATGGACAAACCTGTACTGATAATCTCCGCCACAGGACTCGGCAAGGCTGCACTGGAAATATTTAAAAGTAACGATGTAATCGTGTACGGTTTTCTCGATGATGACAAGGCACTGCACAAAACAGAAATTGACGATATTCCCATCCTTGGTAGCACGGATGATGAAAATTACCTGAAACTCATAGGTGATAGTTGCGAGGTTTTCATTGCCTCTGATGATAATGCCTGGCGTTCGGCACTTATTGATTCGATCAAAAAACATTACGAATCCATGCCCGTGAATGCAATCCACCCCGACGCCAAAATTGCAGCATCAGCCATATTGCATCACGGCTCGCTGATCAATCAGAATGTGACCATAGGTGCATTTGCAGAGGTCGGCAATCATTGCATCCTGCACACCGGAGCCATCGTGGACTTCGGAGTGCAGATTAGCGATTATGTTCAGATCGGTGCGGGCAGCATCATCAATGCAGGGGTGAAAATAGAAGAGGGCGCCTTCATCGGCAGCGGGGTGACCATCGTGAGTGGGGTGACCGTCGGCAGGAATGCGAGGGTTGGCGCCGGATCGGTGGTAATAGCAGACGTGAAGAAAGACAAAACGGTTTTTGGCAACCCTGCCAAGACTATTGAGTAGTAAAATCATGAATTTTTCATGGTTTTCATATATTGAAACCATTAACCAGGAGATTTAACCATGAACCGTAAACCTCATTCCGGACAGAAATACCTTGTCCTTCTTTATTATTGCTATACGAAGATCGATGATCCGCACACGTTCAGAGAACAGCATCACCTGTACTGTGCGGAGCACAACCTGAGAGGGCGCATCATCATAGCCCACGAAGGCATTAACGGCACCATTTCAGGGTTGAAAGCCGATTGCGAACAATACATGAAAGACTTGCTGACGGACCATCGCTTTGCAAAAACGGAATTTAAGGTAGAATCTCATGACAGGCATGCTTTCCGCAAAATGAACGTGCGGGTAAAAAAGGAGATTGTCAATTCGGGCCTGCCACACATCGACCCTACCAAACGGACAGGAAAATACCTCGATCCACATGAATTTAAAAAGCTAAAAGACCGTGAGGACGTAGTGATCGTGGATGTGCGGTCGAACTACGAACATAATGTGGGCAGATTTAAAAATGCTATTACATTCGATATCAACAATTTCAGGGATTTTCCGGCAAAGGTGAAAG
>WGED01000007.1 GCA_015492915.1 Cyclobacteriaceae bacterium | reverse complement strand
ATACAATACACTGCATCTATACAGGCCATCAAAAAACCAGAGAGGATAAAAGTGGGCTACTTTTATTAATTTATATTAGCTTTGAAAAACAACATTTCAGGAATGTCCCCATTCAAGCACCGGTTTTATATATTTTTTTTCTTCCTCATGCCGCTGTCTGTATTTGCCCAAAAAACAGACAAACTCCATCTTGATAACGACGACTGGATAACCGGTGAGTTAATAAAAATGACAAACGGACTGGTGACATTTAAAACCGATGCAGCTCAAACGATTCAGGTAAAATGGGACAGGATATACCAGATTAGGTCCGATAAATATTTTGAAGTTTTTCTTGCTTCCGGAAATATATATTATGGCATGCTGGATGTAACGGAAGACGATGCTAAATATAAGATACTGGTTAAAATGCTTGACACTGATATAGTGCTCAACATGAACGATATAACACAGATTACTCAAATAAAAAACAGGTTTTGGGGTAAGATGCATGGATATGTTGACATTGGGTTTAGTTATAACAAGGGAAGCGAGGTGATGATGCTCAACAGCAATTTTAAGGTAGAATACAGGCCGCGCAAATCCGTCACTACAATTCAGGCCACCTCAAATTTCACAAGCCAGCCTGATAAGGAAACAACAAAAAAACAGGACCTCAGTATAGCGTACGATTACATCTTCAAACACATGTGGGCATATTCAGCATTTACATCCTTCCAGCAAAACACTGAGCTGGGTATCCAACTGCGAAGCTCACTCGGCAGCGGTATATCCAAAGGGCTTGTGAATACCAGCATTATGCGGTTTATTCCCACTATCGGTATAATTGTGAACAGGGAAAAAGCGCTGACAACAGAGGATAAAACCACTAATCTGGAGGGGGTCGTTCGCCTGGATTATAAAATATTTAAATTCCGAAAGCCGGAGGTTCACCTCGACTCCTATTTTAATTTTTACCCCAGTTTTACAGTAAAAGACAGGTATCGTACTGATTTCAACCTTCAGGTTCAATTCAAATTTGTCAAGAATTTTTACCTGAAGCTATCTTTCTATCACACACTGGATACCAAACCGCCAAATGAGGACAAGCCCACTGCAGACTGGGGCTTTACTACTTCAGTAGGTGTGAAATTTAATTAAGCCGGCAAGAGTTACCCGTCCCATTGTCGCTTGAAAGCCATGAAAAATAGGTGAATTCTCATGGAATCAGTCAAGCAGCATAATTTCAACTTTTCTGAATTCGACGGGATGGCTCTCCGATTGTAATGATATCGTACCGCCATACAGCATCAACTCATCATCAACTATTAGTTTCCGGGCATCTTTGTCGCTCGGATCAAGTTGAGGCTTGGTATACTCCAACACTTTTTTGCCATTTACGAAATGCCTTATCACTTCATTATTTCTGACTTCAACTTCGACGGTGACCCACTGATCACCATGATAGGTATCGGATGTACTGCTGGTACAATGCCTGCGGATCAGTTCGCCGTTCATCACCACATTGGTGCCGGGCGTGCACAGGTTGGCGGTTGGACGTTTGTCTTTTCCGTTACCTCCCAATAACTGTACTTCGATAGAAACAGGAAAATTCTGGTCTTTATCCATGCTCTCCGGCGTTTGCCCGTGAATCATTATGCCGCTGTTACGGAATGCCCAGCCCGGCCCGCCGGGACATTGTGAGCCGGTAAAACGATATTCAACCCTCAGGCGGTAATTGCTGTACGGTTTTTCATAAAAAAGATGTCCGAATCGCTCGTCGAATTTATTGTCATAACCATTATACGATACTTTGATCACGCCGCCTTCGACACGGAAGGTGTTGGCGAAATTTTCACCTGATGGATAGCCTTTGATCTTGGGAATCCACCCTTTCAGATCTTTGCCGTTAAACAGGGACAGCCATTTACCGTCATTACTCTGAGCGTAAGTGCCTGACCCTATGACGATAAGAGCTAAAAAAAATAGTGATTTTCTCATGATTTCATGTAGTTAAAAGTAATGTTTATAAAAGATCCCGGCGGCAATACTTGAATTCTATTTTTGGGAAAAAATGCTCAGAGCTTCATGACCTTTTAATTCTCAAAGATACTCAACAGTCATCCTCAATCACGGGCCTGGCCTTCCTTGCTTTTCTTATTTGAAAGATAATCATCGAGGGATAAGGTGCCCGAACCATAAATGAAATAAATGAAAAGTATGAACAACACCATACTTGCCAATTCCAGGGACTGATTGGCATTGGCAAGGCCTTCGCCCCTGGATACAACAAACACGGCGCCGGTCAACACAGGTAATTGTATCAAAGCACCCAATCGTGTAAAAAATCCGAGCAGCAGGGACAGTCCTCCTATCAGGTGACTGATGGTCACAAAGGAAAACCACATGTACAAGGACTCATCTCCGGCCATTTTGATCAGCGCATCCGGATTCATGAAAAAGATCACGCCCCTGATAAACAAGGCTCCGCCAAGGAAAATACGAATGAATGCATAAGCCAGGTATTGTTTTTCATTAAGATTTTGAATGGTGTTTTTTAAATCTGCCATCTTTTTTAAGATTAAGTAAGGGAAATTCTTCAGCCTTAACTTAAATGATTAGACAGACAAAGTCAAACAAGTCACGAATAACTGAAATAAATTCCGAAAGATGCACCCATGAGAAAGGCCTGTTTTTCTACTCATTAATTTTGACCGGTTCTCCAGGTTTATTACCCTTACAATGAATAATTTAAATTGATTCCATATAAAAAATCATCTAATTTTCAGTTCCTTGAGGGATTGCAATTTTATCACCTCGATACACCTTTTTTTCCCAACAAAACACTAAAGCTATGGAAAAACAACCCTCATTTGACAGAAGAACTTTCCTGAAGTCATCAGTTATTGGGATGTCCGGAATGGCAGCTACAGGCTTTGTCATGTCGAAAGCCAATATCCCGTCTTCAGATAAAGCTGATAAAAAGATCATTTACCGTGTACTTGGTAAAACGGGGATCAAGGTACCCATCGTAAGTATGGGCGTGATGCGGGCTGAGAACCCAAACCTCGTCAGGGCGGCACTGGAAAAGGGTGTGGTACACCTTGACACGGCACATGTGTATCAGGGAGGCCGCAATGAAGAAATGTTAGGCAAACTACTCAAGGATTATCCGCGTAATTCTTATATAATTTCCACGAAAATCAAAGGTGAAGGCATGAATGAGCTGCCGGATGATGAAGCCGAAAAGCTTCTGATGGAAAAGTTTGAAATGAGTATGAAGCGTCTTCAGATTGATTATGTGGATATTCTGTACCTGCACAGCGCCAAATCAAGAGATTATGCATTGTACAAACCATTTACCAATGTATTGAGACGACTTAAAAAAGAAGGCCGGACACGTTTCATTGGTGTTTCCACACACAGCCACGAGCCGGAGATCATACAGGCAGCAATCGACAGCGGATTTTACGATGTCGTTCTTACCGCAATCAACTTCACTCAGAATCACCGTGACGAGGTGATGAAAGCTGCAAAGAAAGCATCAAAGAAAGGCATAGGTATCGTAGCCATGAAAACCATGGCGGGCGGATACCTGGACAAAACGCGCAAGAAAAAGGTAAATGCTAAAGCGGCATTAAAATGGGTGATGCAGCATGATTATTTCCATACGGCTATCCCGGGTTATACGAGTTTTGATCAGCTTGACGAATCATGGTCGATCATGGCCAATCTGAAGCTGAATGATGAAGAAAAGAAAGATTTGAGTCTGTCGTATAACTCCGGCTCACTTTATTGTAATGGTTGCGAGGAATGTATCCCGCAATGTCCTAAAAACCTGCCTATCCCGGATGCTATGAGGGCATATATGTATGCCTATGCCTATCAGGCGACGGCAAAGGCAAAAAATCTTGCGACACGTATCGGTATTGGTTCGGATGCCTGTGCTGATTGCGATCAATGTACCGTATCTTGTGTCAAGGGTTTTGACGTAAAAAATAAAATTGCCAGCCTTGACAGGCTTCAAAGTATTCCCGATGAATTTCTTACTTAAAGACAATTGATTCCATGATGAGAAAATTGATATGGATGCTGACGATCAGCATGGTATTGCCGGCCTTCCCCAATGCGGAAGGCCGTACTGTGAACGGAGAAGAAAGACTGACTTTCCCGGAAATTGACGGGATGAAAATTGAATATAATTATCCTGTTTATACGGGCGAAGACCTGTGGGACTACATTAACGGTGCCTCAGACGGCTATATGTCTTATCATTTTGAACGTCTCGATATCGCAGAGTATATTGACGGCCAGGGCAATACCGTAAAGGTGGAGATATACAAGCATCAAAAACCGGAAGATGCTTACGGCATATACAGCACCGAACGATCGCCGGATTATCATTTTGTGGAAATAGGAACAGAAGGGTATGCGGAGGATAATCTAGTTTATTTTGTCACAGGACCATATTACATTAAAATAATAGCCGCTCCCGGCACTTCGGTTGTACAGGATGAATTGATGAAAATTGCCAAAATCATCGGTGATTTTCTTGTCGAAAACCCTTCCCCTCCACCGGTACTTGCAATGTTCCCAAAAGATGGTAAAATACTTCACTCCGAAAGGTTTGTAGCTACCAATGTATTGGGTCATGAATTTTTAAGTGATTTTTTCATGGCTGATTATGACATGGAAAATCAACAATTCACACTTATGATCCATAAAGGAGCAAGTGAGGAAAATTGCCTTAATATGTTGCAGAAATATTACAACTATACGAAAGAGCCAATGCCTGCCAAAACTCAAAATGGGCTGTACACTGTCAATGATAAATACAACGGAACGATCTATTTCTTTCTGAAAGGCAATGGACTCATCGGATTTATGGGACTAAATGATAATGCCCTGCGTGATCGGTTGGCTAAAAGCATTCCGGAAATCAAGTAATTGAAATCGCATTAAAGTAATACAATAAGTGGCCTAATATAAAATGCTGATAAAAAGGCTTTTAATGTATGTTATGATAATAAGATAAAAAGAAGATTATTGGGCATCTTCCGCTTTTTCTAAAGTTTCTTCCTCACTCAACTGCGACATGGATTTACGGAACAAATAACGGATTTTGATTACAGAGCTGTATCTGGGTTTTACCCTTACTTTTTTCAGATATAACCATCCGTTATCTTCCATATAATTAATCAGTTCATTATTGTTCAGAAATGCTTTATACTCGACACCTTTGCCTTTTTTCAAATACCAGTCAACATCCTTTCTTTGCCCCTTGAAATAAATTTTCGCCAAAAACAGGTCTTTTTCCATAGGTTTCTCAACCAATTCTACCTGCAGAAAAAAAGTAAGATCATTAATATTCTTGCCCTGGGCATATATCTGAGCATTGGCAGATTGCGAGATAAAAAATAAAGCAATTATACCAGTAGCGCACCTCTTCAACATCTTAGCTGTGTTTTTGTGTCTGAACTCTATGGACGAATACGGCTTAAATCCCCCGAGCCTCCCTTTAAATTTCCATCAACCGTGTTATATTAGCGGCAAAAATACAACAATTATAAGTCAACTAAAAAGCTGAATCTTTCCCAAATATTACATAAAATCATCAGTAAAAATTTTATTTATTATATAAGGATTCATGGAAAATTCCACCATGATCGAGTGCTTTTTTCCGCCTCATTAAATACCGCAGTTTTGCTTCCATGAGTCTTCAAACATATTTTCATAATAACAGCGTATTACATTTCCCGCATCCCATATTTTGAAATTGGTTGTTCAGGTTAAACCCAAAATTCTCAATAGGATTTCGTTATGAGAGGTTAAAGTACAACTTGTCCCGCCAGGGCGGGAAGAAAATCAGCACCTTTGATGAGGAGGTATAATGCACTTTTATGGTGACGAATCAAAACGTGAACGAAGTACCTGACTTTAAAGTAGTTTAAGCTCGGAATAGAAAGGCTATTGAGAATTTTGGGTTAAAAATTTTTCGCTGTGTTTTTTCAAATTAATATCTCATCAATTAACTATAATTCCATTAATATTGCCTTCTTCTCATGTAAGAACATTTCCACATTTTAATCCCCTGTGGGCGATATCACTAACATATCTTGTACAGATATTCCGTGATTAGCCGACAAATTGGACAACAAGTATTATGAAAAAAGACAGCACCTTTCGGGTTGCCTTTGATTGTCCTTAATTAAGAGATCATTGTCAAATCCTCATGAAACTGAATTAGTCAGCAAGCTCAATCCTGAATGGAATTTTAAGCTTTTCCCATTTTAAATAGGCGGTAGCCCCATTCGCAGAAAGACTGTCAAATCCATACTCCAGCCATTCAGTGTGTGCCGTAGGCACAGGTTTTACTGAAATAACGAGAGCATCTTCGGCAGGATCGTAAGCATAGCTGCCCCAAAGGTCATTCTTTTTATTAAACATGATCTTGAATTCTGTTTCAGAAGGCACCATGTGAATACTGTATTTGCCGGCAGGGATCTTTTTGCCCTCGATCAGCAGGTCATGATTGAATTCAATGGTTGTGTTTTCATTTGCACCCGCACGCCAAGGGAACGGCTTTCCCTTTGAATACTTATTACCCGGAGTCAAGCCATAAGGAACCAGGTCACCCCATATTGCCCTTCCCTTTACACCAGGTCTGCTATAATCAATCGTAATGTCTGTATCAACGCCTATTCTTTGCGTTACAGATGCCTTGGGGCTCTTTCTAGGCTTTGCATCCTGGGCAAAGGCAATAACAGCCACAAACAAAAATGTGATTGCTAATATGGTTTTCAATGTCATCATTTTCATCGTTTTCTTGGTTTCGAATTTGATTTATCAAAATGATAAACCAAATACAGTCCATGTAGTTTGAATAAAAGTGAAATATTTTGTGTATCGAATTAAATGTGAAAAATTTGATCTGATCTCATTGAATTGAATAACCTGACCATGGAAATAAATCAATTATATTTGCAGGTGGTTTTAAACGATCATTTTAAGTTTTGAAAGATTATCAAATACATACTTTCCCAAATGGCATCAGACTGGTTCACAGGCAGGTGATTAACACTAAAATCGCACATTGCGGTATAATGCTTGACATCGGTAGCCGGGATGAAAATCCGTCTCAAAAAGGGCTGGCCCATTTTTGGGAGCATATGGCTTTTAAGGGCACTAAAAAACGCAAATCATATCAGATCATAAACAAGCTCGACGCCCTGGGTGGCGAACTCAATGCTTACACTACCAAAGAAAACATTTGCTTTTATGCTTCAGTATTAAGTGACCATACGGCCAAAGCAATTGATCTGATCACAGACATCACCTTTAACAGTGTGTTTCCTGAGCAGCAGATCGAAAAGGAAAAAAATGTGATCCTTGAGGAGATGGCCATTTATCGCGACACTCCGGAAGATGCGATCCAGGACGAATTTGATCAGCTTGTTTTCTCAGGACACCCCCTTGGTATCAATATTCTCGGCACACGCGACTCCGTACTTGCTTTCAGAAAAAATGATTTTCTGCATTTCATCAGACAAAATCTCAATACCGACAGGCTTGTTTTCACCTCTGTGAGTAACCTGCCTTTTAAAAAGGTACTCAAAACCGCAGAAAAATTTCTGGGTGACATCCCCGAAATCAGTGCTCCAAGAGATCGGCAACCCTTTAAACATTATGTTGCCAAAACAAAGATTGAGAAAAAACATATCCACCAGGCTCATTGTGGTATTGGCGCCATTGCATACAATAACCGCGACCCGAAAAGAATACCGCTGGCCTTATTGCTGAATATTCTCGGAGGGCCCGCTATGAATTCAAGGCTTAATCTGATGCTGCGTGAAAAGCACGGGCTGGTCTATTCCATTGACGCTAATTATGCAGCCTATTACGACACAGGACTTATGAGCATATTTTTTGGCACAGAAAAACAAAATTTGCACAGAAGTGTGGAACTCGTGCTTCGTGAATTGAAAAAATTTACTCAAAAGCCATTGGGAACCGGACAACTGCATACGGCAAAAGAGCAGTATATCGGCCAGATGGCTATGGCCGAAGAAAATAATGCCAGCCTCATGCTCATGATGGGAAAAAGCCTCCTGGTTCACGATAAAATCGAAACCTTTGAAGAAGTAAGCAACAAATTTCGCAGCCTGACAACAGACGATCTTTATGATGTAGCCAATGAAGTATTTGATGAAAACAATCTGAGTTTTTTATATTTTGTCCCGAAAGACTGAAATTCCATGCATATCACAGATCCCCTGATTGAGCAGTATGTCGCACAACACACAACTCCTCAAAGTGAAATATTATATAATCTGGAACGTGAAACCCATTTGAAAACCGTCTATCCCCGGATGCTCACAGGGCATGTGCAAGGTCGTTTTCTGGCCATGATATCCAGAATGATAAAACCAAAAAATATTTTGGAAATCGGCACCTTTACAGGTTATTCGACTATTTGCCTGATTGAGGGACTGGATAAGGGCGGGTACTTGCATACTATTGAGATCAATGAAGAATTAAGAGATCTGAACCGGAAATATTTTGAAAAAGCAGGAATTTCTAAAAAAGTCACCGTCAATTATGGCGATGCGCTGAAAATCATTCCGAAGTTTAATATTGAATTTGACCTGATCTTTCTGGATGCAGATAAAATCAATTACAGTCGTTATTACGATCTTTGTAAAAAGGTGCTTGTAAAGGGGGGATTCTTATTGGCAGATAATGTGCTATGGAGTGGCAAAGTAATTGCTGAGAACAAGGGGAAAGCAGACAAAGATACTATTGCTGTGATTGACTTCAACAAAAAAGTACAGGCTGATCCGGATACCGAAAATGTGATGATCCCTTTGCGGGACGGCATTACTTTAATTCGTAAAATATGCTGAAATATCGTATAATTTTTGTTTTCCTCTTCCCATGGTTGGCAGTGGCAACTCCGCCGAAAGTGCCGTCGCATATGGAGTTTGCTGGAATTAAGCTCAATATTCATGAGTCTGCGAGAAGGGAAATCCAAAAAGATGTAGATGCCCTGCACCGTAATCAAAATTACTTGAGAAAAAAGATTGAGAAAATCGACCTCTATTTTCCCATCATCGAACGGGTATTAAGAGAAGAAAATGTACCGGAAGATTTTAAGTACCTCGTCATCCAGGAGAGTGCGCTGATCGCTGATGCGGTTTCCACTTCCAACGCTGTGGGCTTTTGGCAATTCAAAGCCGAAACCGCACGGGAAATGGGTCTTCGGGTCGATCGGTATATTGATGAAAGAATGAATATCGTAGCATCGACAAGAGCAGCAGCCGGATATCTGAAAAAGAACAACTTCTATTTTGACAATTGGGTGTATGCCCTCCTCGCCTACAACACAGGTCGCGGAGGAGCCGAGCGATATGTTCAGCGAAAATATCTCGGCGCAAAAAAGATGGATATTTCAAGGCATACTCACTGGTACGTTAAAAAATTCCTGGCCCATAAAGTGGCCTTTGAAAATGAGATAAATAAAAATTCAAAACCACACCTTCACCTCTTTGAATATGACAAAATCAACAATAAGTCATTAAAAGATCTGGCGGATTACTTCGAGGTCGATTACAACAGATTACGGGAATATAACAAGTGGTTGCGAAAGGACCGTAAAATCCCTGCGGACAAGACATACGTGGCTATAATCCCTGTTTTACCTGATGACCTTGTTGCCCAAAACCTGTTAAGTCCCAGAAAAACATTTAATCCGACTGTTACAAGCAAAACGTCTCATCCCAAATCCAAACTTACCTTCCACAGCATTTACAAACCCATATCAGAGTTTAATTTTGAGAAGAATCTCGAATACCCCAAAATCAAAAAAAGCCCGGGATCCAGGCTGGTGACAATCAATGGTATAAAAGGATTTATCGCCTATACCAGCGATGATTTCAACAGTATTTCACGGGATTTCAATATATCGCTAAGTAAATTCCTGAAATACAACGACCTGACTATTTCCGACAAAATCATACCGGGTCAGTTTTATTATCTTAAGCCAAAAAGATTAAAAGCAAGGATTCATTATCATGTCGTCCTGCCAGGTGAAAATGCCTGGTACATATCACAGAAATACGGCCTTAAACTTAAAAAATTGCTTGCTAAAAACAGGATGCGGGAAGAGAAAGACCTGAATGCGGGCATGGTATTATGGTTACGTTTTATCAGGCCTGCCGATGTACCCGTCGAATATAAGGAACCCACGGCAAATCATGTAATAGTAAAAAGCACTTCCAACAATATTGATTATCCGTTGACCCAAGCACCGGACCCTCTGCCGGAAATCGAATCTTCTCCAAATTCAGGACATGGAGAATCTGTTAATAATAATGCCACAGAGGACAGCGAATACTTCTTTGAAGAGGTAAATGAAAATACAGACTATATCGATGACAACAGCTTTATCAATCTTGAAGAGACGACCGAAATAAAGTCTGAAGAAACCACAAACACCCGACTGCACGAAAATCAGGGGTATAAGATAAAAAATGTGAAAAATGAAACAATATATCACATTGTAAAATCAGGGGAGACATTATTCAGTATTTCGAGGGAATACGGTATCACTATTGGCCAAATAAGGCAATGGAACGACATTGGGGATCTTGACGTGTTAAATGTGGGCCAGAAGATCATAATCCTAAAACCCACTGTCGCTGTTTCAAAAAATTCAATTGCTGATTACAAGACATATACGGTTAAAAAAGACGATACCCTGTACAGCATTGCAAGAATGCACAATGTTTCGATCAAAGAACTGATGGAATGGAACGATAAGATTGATTTCATGATCAGGGAGGGCGAGGTTTTGAAAATAAAAGTCTCCAGATAATTCACGTCTTAAAAGGCTAATCTGCACTACCACTATTAAGTTTTACATCAAAACTTACCCGATTTGAAATTCGGCTCCTGAAATTTCACGATTAATAATTATATTTGTTCTAAGTAACGGCAGCAGGTAGAGGATTTTTTTTACTTTTAATATGCTTTCTTGTTTAGAGATAATAGTTTACAATTCATTGTTAAATCAGGTTAGAAAATGATAATAGATAACAAAATTGATCTTGTAATGCTGGTCGATGACAATGATACCGACAATTTTATCAGCAGGAGGATCATTGAAATAACCAATTTTGCTAAAAACGTCGAGATAAAAAATTCAGGGAAGAGTGCCCTCGAATACCTGGAAGCCCATAAAGACGACCCGGATAAATTGCCGGATTATATTTTTCTCGATATCAATATGCCTATTGTCGATGGATTTGTATTTCTATATGAATTTGAAAAATTCAATTCTGAGATTAAGAATAAATGCAAAGTAATCATCCTGTCAAGCTCTGAT
>WGED01000006.1 GCA_015492915.1 Cyclobacteriaceae bacterium | reverse complement strand
GATATGTACCTGGAGGGTAATGAGGTAAAGGTGGAATGGCATTATTTTGAAGATGATGAAGACATGTTTGAGCTCGGCCAGGAGTATGAAGAAATATATGAACTACCCTTTATTTTTCAAGAGATCAACTACGATCGTCCCGACACCCTTTTTGAAATTGACTAAAACCGATTACTAATAACTCACGATTTTTTTCGTCAGTGCCGCACCTCCATAGTTGAAATGGAGAAGTGATATTAACCCGAATAATTCGGGAAATAATAAAGGAAACGCTCAAAGCGCTGACAAACACGGAATTGATGGTCTCTTGATGAATATCAATTCCTTACTTGCATCATCGCAATCTTTTCATGAATAATGCGGGTTAATCTCCAACTATTGTATTTTTCAATAATTGATCCTTATTCACGAAAAGCTTATCTACAATATCCGCATCTGAAAAATAGGTCTCAGGGTTCTGAGAGGAATTGATCACCCAATAATGTTGCGGATGCCTCCATGCTTTTACGATTATCTTCGGTGCATTGCCTTCCTTAATTACCACCTGCATAAAGGGCGCGCCCAGACCTGATGGAGCGACATCATCCACAAACGAAGAGGAAGTTAAGTGCCTGATATCCCTCATGTATTCTGCGGTAGCTGCAGAATCAGTCTGAACTCCCCCGATCTGCCAAATGCTGTCGGCCCTGCTGAGTACAAACCCGCTGTCGGCAGGATAATTATACCTTATTTCCATGACAGAGTCCGGCGTTATCGTCAGGATTTGCTTGTCTCTGAAATCAGCCGGATTGGTGTTGAATGATATGCCCATAAAGTTATCGGCGGCATACACCTCATCCTCATCAAACAGCCTGACATAGGTGTAAAAATTCCGTTGCTGCTGCATGCCAAACCGGCCGATGACAAGATCCAGCGTCTTTTTATCGCCCTCGAATACCTCCACCCTCGTGCCGGTGCTGTCCACCTGATAGTCCTTCCATTTTTCAGGGCTTTTGGCCACAACCCTCGAGGGCTTGATGGTCAGCAGGCTGCGAAAGGTGCCTTCAACACTGCTTTTTTGTGCGGGAGCATATTTATTTTCACCAATGGAAACTTCCCAATTATTTTCCTTTTTCTTCAGTTCTAGGCTTTTACCTTTTGCGTCTATCAGCATTCTGGTCACTTTGGCAGTGTCGATCTCCACAAGCTCCGACCTGAAGGATTTGCTCCGCGATTTGCTCCCGAAAAACTCTATCCCCAGATATACCAGCACCAATACCACCAGAATTCCAATCAGTTTTACACTTGAAATATTCTTGAACATCGCTATGAGATTTTAACCATTTTTACCTATCAATAATTGCCCTGCATCCATGACTGGCGTTTTTTCAGGTATCGCTGCCTTCGGTAAATGGCGATGCCGATCACCAACAGGATGGGCAGTATCACGTTGCCGTATTTATACAGATTGCGTTTGGTGTCGTCGATCTGCTTGAGGGGCCTCGATGTGATCCCCTTGGTCCTCAGCTCTATCAGGCCCGTGTCGTCGCTGAGCCAGTCGATGGCGTTGGACTCAAGGTTTACGTTGTCGGGATTGACAGCCTGTTGCTGCTGGCCTTCGCCGTTGACGGCAAAATTGCCACTGGCGATGACGACCATTTTAGCATTGCCTGATCCGCCGAGTGGCCCCTGAGCCGCCACTGCGATCACCTGGTTGGGAGCATTGAAATCCCGGTCGGTCCATTGCTTGCCGATATCAATGATCGTGGGGGCATTAACAACTCCCGACTTTTCCGAAGAAAAAGCCAGCGGTTCGATCTGCACCGTTGAGTCTTTAGGCAGATAAGTGACAGCGCTCGCAAAGGGCATAATGATCCCTTCCAGTCCATTGACAACAGGATGATCGGCAAACTTTGAAATAATCGGGAAAAACGGAAATTCGATCTGCCTGTTGATGATAAACGGGCCATTTTGCTGCCTGATCGTCACGGCGCCGCATTTAGCATCAACCACATACTGATTCTTGAGATTTATGCCTTTTTCTTCCAGCCATTTTTTAAGGCCGATATCCGGCATGGCACCGAGGTACTGGGTTTGTAAATTCGTCTGTAAGTGGCTGTAAGCCAAATAGATATTGCCTCCTCCATTCAGATATTTATCCAACTTTTCCAGATGGCTTTGGGGGAAAGTATCTTTCGGATCGATGATGGCTATGGTTTTGTAATAGGCCGGTATATTCGCCGTGTCGTTGATCGAATAAGTCTCCACATCATACAGAACGCCCAGTTGCTGCCACACCTGCATGGATGCATTGAGCGAAGGCTCACCATGGCCCTGGAGAAAAGCGATCTTCGGCTTGTCCGTCAGTGAAAGTTTTTTGATTGAAGTAGTAAGCGCATATTCCATGCCCGTGCCCGGCTGTATCATGGGTATCACCTCGGTCTTTTCGCCCATCTGCAGCACGGCCCCCAGATAGGCTCTCATCTGCTTCACCTGGTCTTTTTC
>WGED01000005.1 GCA_015492915.1 Cyclobacteriaceae bacterium | reverse complement strand
GGATTATTATCTCAAAGTGAGGGTGGACTAAGGAACCGCCGTATACGGAACCGTACGTACGGTGGTGTGAGAGGTCGGAAAATAAAATAGGAAGAAAACTATTTTATTTTCCTCCTACTCGATTGGAATAGAGTGATAAATGTAGAATTTTTGTCTGAAATTCATGCGTTCATGGATTTTTACCATATTTTTAATCCCTGATGGAGATGACGGTGGACTAATTCCGGAAATCAGGCGTTACATTTCGGAAATAAAGGTCATTAACCGTTGAGGTCAAACTGAAAAGATCTGCAAAAATTGCTAAAAACTCATAGATATTTCGGGTTACTATTTGTGTTTATCTTCTGGTCAATGGCCCTGAACAGTTTTGGCCAGAGACGGTGCAGCACGATGGAGGCGGAAAAACTCAGGGTGAAAGATTTAAACATTTTGCCCGGCCAACCGGCGTTTGAACGTTGGATGGCTAAAAAGTTACGGCAAAAAAAATACGGACCTGAGACATTAGACCTTTACGGCGGTACTCCCGACACCATAGCCGTTGTTGTTCATGTGATACATAATGGCGAGCCTTACGGAACCGGTGTAAATATCTCTGATGAACAGATATATTCCCAGATTGAGGTACTTAATGAAGACTTTCGGAGAAAAAACAGCGACACGGTTAATACACAACCTGAATTCATAAATATCGCCTCCAGTTTGAATGTCGTCTTTGTTCTGGCCCGGCAAAATGAGGTCGGAGAACTCACGACGGGAATCGTGAGAAAGCAAGGGCCGAAAGATTTTTACAATATAAGACTTGTCAGTGAACGAGAGTTGCTTTCGTCTGTTAGTCACTGGGATCCTGACATATATTTGAATATCTGGGTCACGGATGCTGCCAGCCCGGACATAGGAATCGCCCAATTCCCTCTGTATGATGATCCGGGTCTTAATGATAAACCCAATAGAGACAATGTGGCAACTGACGGAGTTGTGATTGATTACCGTGCTTTTGGTTCAAGCGCCAAAGTGCCCGGTCTTGATCTGATGCCAAAATACAATCTCGGCAGGACCACAACGCATGAAATCGGTCATTTTTTTGGATTACTGCATGTATGGGGAGATGATACGAGCATTTCCGGTTGCACCATAGATGATTATGTCGATGATACTCCTATTTCAAACAATGATTATTCAGGGGAATGCGTTCCGGTCAACCATGTATCATGCGAAACCAACGATATGTATGAGAATTACATGTATTATACCGATGATGCCTGCATGAATGCAATCACCCAACAACAGGTTGACAGGATGGCCGTCATTATACTCAATTCACCGCGCAGGGCGACATTGCTCAATTCGCGTGGCACGAAGTATCCGGGGGACAAAGTGCTGGATTTGGCCTTGAAGGCCATCAGGTCTCCGGGAAGAGTGGCCTGTGATGAAAAGATCGATCCTGTACTGGAGATTAAAAATCTCGGTAATACGCCGGTTAGTAGCTTTGGATATAACCTCACAGTTGATGATTTTACATATTCTTACCAGTATGACGGCGATACGATTTTCCCAAGTCAAACAATCACGATTGCACTTGATGCAATTCCCCTGGAAAATGGAGTTCATAGGATAGAAGCTGAGATATCAAATATTCCGGGCGATGTGGATCCTTCAAATAATGTCATCAAACGTATTTTTGTCCTGGACCTTCAGAAGGATATCATCCCCCTGCGTGAGCAGTTTGAAGTAACATCTTTGGAAGAAACAAACTGGATTACCATTAACGAGGATAGCGATAAAGGTTGGGAGTTGACAAGTGCCCCCATGATAACGGCGGATAATGTTGCGGCTTTTATGAATCTTTATGATTATTCTCAGAAAAGCGAGAACGACTGGCTTATCAGTCCTAATCTTGATTTCACGGGTTCGACAGAACCTGCAATGACCTTCAAAACTTCTTATGCCCTGAATACGGGTTTTAATGATCAGTTACAGGTAATCGCTTCCAAGGATTGCGGTGCCCATTTCGATGCCGTGTTGGCTATTTATAATAGTCCTGATATGGCGGTAACCTCCTCCGGTTCTTACTGGAAACCATCGGGGAAAAATGACTGGAAAACATATTCGGCAGATCTCAGCAGGTATGCCGGAGAACAGAATGTGAGAGTAGCATTCAGAGTGACAAACGGATACGGAAACAATCTGTATCTGGACGACATTGAGTTTTTCCTCGATTCGGACGATCAACGTGTGACATCAGCCTTAAACAGTTTTACGCTTTACCCCAATCCCTCGAAGATGGGTTTGTTTCAATTGGCTTTCAATACCAGGGAACGGCAGACTGTCGCGGTGTATATTTATGACAGTATGGGCAGAATGCTCAATATGAAGGAGTATCCCAATACGCTCAATCAGATCTACTATTATGATATGACTGGCCTGCCTTCGGGTGTGTATTACATCAATGCACGGGGAGAGAAATTTGCCAGGACCAAGAAATTGCTCATCAACAGATAAAACAGGGCTTATTCATTCAGGTGCAATTAATTTTTGAAAAATCCGGATAATTATCTGATCCTTAATGATATTTTTGATTTTTATTTAATTATCGCTAATTCAATTTCATCAGAACGCACAAAATGAGCACAAAGTTAAATATCCTTATACTTTATGGAGGCAGATCCGTTGAACATGAGATATCCATCAGATCAGCAAAAAACGTGGTCGAGAATATTGATCGTGACCGGTTTACGGTGCACCTGATCGGCATTGATAAGCAGGGTTCATGGTTTTTTCATGAAAAAATGAACAAAAGTATCCGAGAGGGAGAGCCTGTCTTTCTCAACCTTGACGCGGTTGATCCTTTTATCGTAAGACAGAATGGCTCCAAAATTCTAATGGATGTTGTCTTTCCTGTGCTGCATGGTACTGACGGCGAAGACGGGAGTATTCAGGGATTGTTTACGGCCATGAATGTGCCTGTAGTAGGTTCCGGTGTGCTTGGGTCGGCGGTTGCTATGGATAAAATCGTATCAAAGAAGGTTTTGCTTGAAAGCGGGATTCCGGTGGCACCTTTCATGGAGTTTGATGTTTCGCAAAAAAAATCGATTGATTTTCATGAGATAGCTGAAAAGCTGGGAGTACCCTTTATGGTAAAATCCGCAGCGCTCGGGTCATCTGTTGGCGTCTCAAAAGTGAAGTCGGAAACTGATTTTCAAGCTGCACTGGATGAAAGTTTTCGCTATGACGATCGGATCATTATCGAGCAATTTGTTGACGGGAGGGAGTTGGAATGTGCCGTGATAGGCAATGATGAGCCTGAGGCATCATTTCCCGGAGAGATCATCATGGTAAAAGATTATGACTTTTATACCTACACCGCCAAATATCTTGATGAGGATGCTATAAAAATACAATTACCTGCAGAGACGGATGATAAAACAACGGAAAAACTGAGACAAATTTCCATAGCTGCCTATCAGGCATTACGTTGCGAAGACTTTGCACGGGTTGATCTGTTTTTGACTACTGAAGGTGAAATAATTGTCAATGAGATCAATACTATTCCCGGATTCACAAGTGTAAGCATGTTTCCGATGATGTGGCAGCACATGGGCATGAGTTACACCGAATTGATTTCCAGGCTGATAGATCTGTGTCTCGCCAGGCATAATAAGTCAAAAGGGAGAGAAACGGATTATAAAGCTGTGAATTAGTACATTTGGCCGGGAGGGGATTATTTTTTGTTAAATTCGCACTTTCTAACAATAAGCAATCTTCGAATTTGTTTATAAAATATGGCAAAAAACCTGATTAAATATTTTGAGGAAAAGTCATGGAAGACATATCTGCTGCACCTGCTTCTGATAGTTCTTATTTTCACAGGCCTGGCGCTGGCATTCTTTTATGTTTACCTTCCGGCTGTCACACGTCACGGCGAGACAGTCACGGTACCAAACCTTGAAGGGATGTCCCTTCTCGAAATGGAAGAGTTTCTCGGCAAACGCCATCTCAATTATGTTGTATCTGATAGTGGTTATTCGTCTGACTATCCGCCGCTTACCATTTTAAAACAATATCCTTTGCCCGGCTCATATGTCAAGGAAAACAGGAAAATTTATCTCACAGTCAAGTCGAAAGAACCGCAATCGGTAAGCATGCCCAATCTCATTGACGGATCGCTGAAAAATGCCGAGCTGGTTCTGAAGAGTTACGGACTGAAGCGGGGGAAAATCACTTACAAGCCTGATCTCGCCTCGAATGCTGTGCTGGAGCAATGGCACAATGGCAAAAAAATAGAGCCGGGGACAAAGATAAAGAAAGGCTCGGTGATCGATCTTGTAGTGGGTGACGGTCTGGGTCGCAGGGTATTCAATGTACCGAGATTTATCGGCTTACCACTCGACGAGGCAGCCTTTTCCGTTCGTGCCAGCGGTCTAAATACCGGTAGCGTGATCATCGAAGTGATAGATGAAGAAAAGCTGCCTGAACTGGTAGAGCTGGCCAAAGAACTTGAGATTGATACCGCTTCGATCATTGAGTCCGGATATGTTTTCAGACAAAATCCCGATATAGGCGAACAAATACGCGTAGGTCAGCAGGTAGATTTGTGGGTAGTGAGCAGGAGCGTTGAAGATAGTATTGAAGTGGCCGATAGCTGGTACAATAAAGATGAAGGGCAATCCTCCAGGTCATCTGATGAAGAATAATCGGAATTTCATGTTCATTTTTGCCCTGATTTTCGTGCTCTGCATGAGTTTTCAGGCATTTTCTCAATGGAAATTCAGGGCTATTGACGAGAAGGGTGCAGGTGCAAGAACAGCAGGGGAAAATCGCGACAGCACAAAGATCACCCTTCCTTTCTGGGATGATTTTTCAAGGACAAACTATTTGCCTGATTCAACGCATTGGTTTATCGATTCAGGTACATCCACAATATCTTCAACGCTTGGTATCGAACCTCCTACTGTAAATGTCGCTGTTTTCGACGGATGGAATAATCTGGGCGTGCCCTATAGTGACATCGAACTGGAGCAGGGTGCAGGCGATAGCCTTGTGAGCAGATTTATAGATCTGTCCAGTATCAATCCGGCATTGTACGGCACTTTGCATATCAGTTTTTTCTGGGAGAAAATGGGCAGGGGAGAGGTTCCCGACGATCCTGACTCTATAAGGCTGCAGGTGATGGATCAGAATAAGAATTGGCAGACAGTGTGGGTAAAAACCGGTGCTGACGTACAGGAAACAAATGTCTTTTTTCAGGAGATTGTCCCGCTGACTGATGCCGGCTATTTTCATGATTATTTTCAATTCAGATTTCAATCATTCGGCAGATTGTCGGGTGGATTTGATACATGGAATATTGATTATGTTTATTTAAATGTCAACAGGAATGCTTCTGATCTGTCATTTGAAGATAGGGCACTGACCTCATTGCCTGGTACCTGGCTGACCAAATACACGGCGATGCCTTATGATCATTTTATCATAAATCTCGAACAAAATCTTATACTTCCTGACGTTGGTGTTTATAATCTCGACGACCAGGTTCAGCCTGTCGAATTTCATGCGCTGATACAGGATTCGACAAAAATTTATGACAAAATGAACGAGGGAACGCCTTACAACTTAGCACCGAAAGTCCATTCAGTTATCACAACCCAACCGATTGATCCTGCAGCATTTGACAAAAATGCAGACAGCCTGTCGCTGATGCTGGAAACAAAATTTTATATCAATTCGGGCGATTCGGCCAACTGGCTCGGCAAATATGATTACCGCACGAACGATACCACCACCACGATCGTAATGTTTGATGAAGAACTGGCTTATGATGACGGCACAGCCGAATGGGCTGCCGGGCTGTCGCAAAAAGCGGCTATCCTGGCCTACCGGTACATCATTCCCAAGCCGGATGCCATCACAGAGGTAAAGATTTATTTTCCGGAATTTTCACCGCCCACTTCGGGAAAGGTTTTTACGCTTGTTATCTGGGATGATATTTTTCAGTATC
>WGED01000004.1 GCA_015492915.1 Cyclobacteriaceae bacterium | reverse complement strand
GGATACAACCAGGCGATCATTAACCTAGAATTCCTTATCGGTCAATAAAATTTATAATAGATATGAAAAAGATAAAAAGAGATATTTTAACATATGTTATGCTGTTGTTCACAGTATTATTTGTCTTCGGGTGCGGCAACGCACCAAAAAATGTAGAAGCCGGTCATGAGCATGAAGAAGAAGAGCACGGTGAAGAAGTGCATCTGACCGCCTCACAGGTAAAAGCGCTGGGCATTAAAACCGGCGCCATGCCAAAAAGAAATCTGTCAGCCTATGTAGAAGCCAACGGGGAGTTGGAGGTTAATCCTCAAAATGAAGCTTCCGTCACGGCCATCATCGGCGCTAATGTAACAGGCATTAAGGTAATAGAAGGAGACAAGGTGAAAAAAGGACAAGTGCTTGCCTATCTCTCTCACCCTGACCTGATCAGGCTCCAGATGGACTATGTAAACAGCCTGAACCAGTTGCAATTTCTTGAGCAGGAATTTAAAAGGCAAAAAAGGCTCTACGAGGAAAAAGTAGGGTCCGGCAAAGAGTTTCAGCAGGTTCAGGCAAATTATCATGCCACACGCAGTATGGTGAAAGGTTATGAAGCTCAGCTCAGGTTGATGGACCTTGACATTGAAAAACTGAAAAACGGCAAGATATACGAACAGGTGCCGGTAGTAAGCCCGATTGGCGGTTTTGTGCGGTTCGTAAATATCAAAATGCGGCAGTATGTTGCACCACAGACAGAAATGTTTGACATCGTTTGTCTCGATGATATTCATGCAGATTTCATGGTCTTTGAAAAAGACATGTACAAAGTAAAAGAAGGGCAAAAAGTAAAATTTACCATACAATCAATGCCTGAAAAAGAAATGGATGCCACCATCTTCGCGATTGGAAAAGCATTTGAAAGCAACCCGAAGGCATTGCACCTTCACGCTCACATCGAAAACAAAGAAGGGCTGCTCCTGCCAGGCATGTACGTCCGGGGCCGGATTATCATCGATGACATGGAAACTTGGGCACTTCCGGAGGAAGCCATAATAAGGGATGGCGATAAGTATTTTGTATTTACAGTTGACGAAGAGGATGAGGAAAACAATTGGGCTTTTAAACCGTTAGAAGTACTTATCGGAATCCGGGATAACGGATGGGTAGAAATCAAATTCCTTGACCCGGTTAAAAAAGGGACAACCTTTGCATGGAACAATGCGTATTACTTGCTTGCAGATATGAAAAAAGGAGAACTTGAACACGGACATTAATTAATTGTATCATTTATAATCCTAAATATTAAAACAATGAGTTATTATTTCACAAAAACCATAGAAGGTGACTTTGAACAAGTAATAGAAAAAGTGACCGATGAATTGAAAAAAGAAGGTTTCGGGATACTTACCGAAATAGATGTGAAAGCCACTCTGAAAAAAAAGCTGGATGTGGATTTTTACAACTACAAAATATTGGGCGCGTGCAACCCTCCCTATGCACACAAGGCACTGGAAGCGGAGGACAAAATCGGTACGATGTTACCCTGTAATGTAATAGTCCAGGAAAGAGAAGCAGGCAAGATCGAAGTCTCGGCAGTGAACCCGGAAGCATCGATGCAGGCTGTACAAAACGAAGCCCTGGCAGGCGTAGCAGGTGAGATCACAGAAAAACTTCAAAAAGTCATAAACAATCTATAAGGATGAGAAAACATTTATTATTGCTGTCATTAATTTTGGTGGTAGCAATTCAGTTTACTTTCGGTCAGAGTGAGGGGGATTACTATTTCAGCAAAACCGTAAAAGGAACGGTAGAAGAGGTGACTGCCCAATTAAAAACGGAGCTCAAAAAGCAGGGCTTTGGCGTCATCACGGAAATCGACATGGACAAAAAGCTGAAAGAAAAACTCGACGGTGTGGACCTATCCTCTTATAAGATACTCGGTGTGTGCAGCCCGGGATTTGCATGGCAAACATTGCAGGCAGAAGAAAACATCGGGTTGTTTCTGCCCTGCAAAGCCTTGGTAAAAGATAATGGAAATGGCAATACCGAAGTGGTAATTGTAAACCCCAGTGTCTTGATGGTCATGCTGGGCAAGAAAGAACTGGCCGAAATAGCGGATAAAGTAAAAGAGAAATTTCTCATTGCTTTAAACAATTTAAAATAGATCTCACCTATGAGAAAAAGGCTATTTTGGCATGTCCGAATCAGTGGATGATATTGTCGAAATAGCCTTTTCATTTAATTAAATCAATTGGCAATCGCATTTCCGTACAATCTGCCAGAATGTAATCCGGAAGGCAATCACTCTTCTCTGGTTCCTATATATTGAGAAAACCCCGCTCCACATTATATTTACACACGTAGCCACCTATCATGCTTCCAACCCGAAAATGCCTTTTAATTCATGCAAACTGTCGATAATGTGTGTATGGGGAAATGCAGATAACTGGTCTCTGTTGAAAGCCCCTGTCGTTATGCCGATCACATAACCACAACCTGCTGCATGGCCCGTTTTAAGGTCCGAGGGTGCATCACCTACTTTGGCAAGGCAGGCGGCATCATTTATCGCAAAATGTTTCATTACCCTAAGAAGCATATCAGGATACGGCCTGCCATGTTCTACTTCATCACTTGTCACGCTGAAATCTATATAACCCTGATCCTCCCAACCGAGACGTCGGACCAGAACATCAGCAATATCACGACTAAAACCGGTATCAAGTGCAATACCTATTCCATGGGCTTTGAGCAATTTAAAGATTTCAGATACTCCCTTCTCTTCTGCCACTTCCGGAGAGGTTTCAAAAAACCGAATGATAAATTTCACAAAATCCTCATGCACACGGTTGATTAACTCAGGGGTGACTTCATGAGATTTTAATGATTTTTTCATCAATATTTTGAGTGCTACCGGTTTGGGGAGACCCATCACCTCGAGCGTATCCCGGTTTTTGATCATGATCCCATGATGTGCAAGGGCCGCAATCAGAGCATTGTGCACTAAATCATTGTCCCTGACCGTAGTGCCGGCCATATCAAATACGACAACTTCTGGTTTCATCAATAGTAGCTATTAATACATTCTGAGATTAATAAATATTTGATACAGGTCAGTAAAACAGATACTAATAGCGCCACCAATGGTTTATCGCTATCGAATGAAATTACGCAGATAGTGAGTATATTGCAAGCATGTCGCACGATCACGGTCATCACCATCATGGAGAAGGAATCAGTCACGGCAAGGCATTCGCAATAGGTATTGCGTTGAATATCATTTTTGTCGGCGTGGAGATTACCTATGGGCTCATCGCCAACTCCTCTGCCCTGCTCGCTGATGCAGGTCACAATGCCAGCGATGTGATGAGCCTTATATTTGCCTGGACTGCAGCCTGGCTGGCCACCTTGAAACCACGGGGAAAATATTCGTATGGTTTTCGCAAATCGACGATCCTGGCTTCATTATGGAATGCGGTACTCCTCTTTGTAGCAGTGGGTTTTATCGCCTGGGATGCAATAGGCAAGCTTGAGCATCCTGAGCCTATAGCCGGTAAGCAAGTTATGATCGTTGCCGGTATCGGTATCCTGATCAATACAATCACGGCCCTGCTTTTCATTAAAGGCCAGAAAGAAGACATCAATATCAAAGGGGCTTTCCTGCATATGGCTGCCGACGCGGCTGTCTCACTTGGCGTAGTAGTTGCAGGGCTCCTCATCACGCTGACAGGGTACCAGTGGATCGATCCGGTTATGAGTTTTATTATCATTGCTGTGATCTTGTGGGGCACCTGGAAACTCTTCATCGACTCTGTCAATCTTTCACTCGATGCAGTGCCGGGAGGAATCGATATCGAAAAAGTAAGAAAACGACTGTCAGAAATTGAGGGTGTAGAAGATGTACACGACCTGCATATCTGGGCCATCAGCACCACCACCAGCGCCCTGTCGGCCCATCTCGTAATCCCTGAAAATCAGACTGACGAAATGATTGGGAAAATTCAGGATATCCTAAAAAAGGAATTTAATATTGCCCATACTACCATTCAGATTGAGAAAAGCAAAGAAAGTGATCTGGACTGTAGTAAATGCTGATTTCTTATCTTCGGCCCTTTACCCTTACAGCCTAAACATCAAAAATGAGGATAATAAGCATAAAAAAAGCCGGACGGAATTCTCCGACCGGCTCTATTGTTTATTTTATTTAATCAGGTACCTATTGACCTGTGATCGATTTTATCCTATCCTGAACTTCAGATGCTTTTTCATTCATGTGCAACCTGACATAAACACCGGCTAACGTCTCAAGCAACTGAACATCCGGGTTATCTGCCGGCATGACCTCAGCAGCCTTTTCAAAATATGGTAGCGCATTTTCCAGTGCTTCATTGGCTTTGGCCAGATATTCTTCCTCATTTTTACGATAATCCTCAAGAGACATATCGTTGAGC
>WGED01000003.1 GCA_015492915.1 Cyclobacteriaceae bacterium | reverse complement strand
ATATAAGGATTTACAATCCGCATAATAACCGTTTTGGAAATATCAGGGTGTAGTTGCAAACTGCACCCGGCATCATTTTATTCTTGACTTAACACTATGTAAAATAATTAGATTTATCGACTAAATGAGCTCCGTAGGAGCTATATGTTTTAGCCGGGGGCTAAACCCCCTGATACAGAAAATCAAATAAACCGGGTTTTGGCGTGCATTTTTGCCAGTGCGGGGCTAAAGCACAGATTGGCAAAATTCCAGCCACAGGCTGGCAGGCATGACAAAACCATCGCCAGGGAGGTCCGCTTGCCGGATGCATGGGAAAATGATGATTTTTTCATGGCTCTATTCCTCCAGCTCAATGCCCTGCATGTCGCTGAGCATGGATTTCACCTTATTTTCCATGCTGCGCCGCACGCCGAAGGTCATGGCACAGGCATATTCCATCTGCTGATCGATGATCTTAAGCTGATGGTCGCGGACCAGCCTCATCACCCTGTTCAACATGGGATATTCGAATTTTATCTTCAGCTCGCTCATGATCAGACGCTCCACGATGGTGCTGTTGGCAAGGGCATCCGTCGCGGCGGTTTTGTAGGCGTTGATCAGGCCGCTCACGCCCAGCTTGGTGCCTCCGAAATAGCGCACCACCACGATGAGCACATTGGTGAGCTCATGTGATCTGATCTGCCCCAGGATCGGATCGCCTGCCGTGTGCGACGGCTCCCCGTCGTCGTTGGCTCTGTAGCGATCGCCAAAATAGCCCAAAACCCATGCGTAGCAATGATGGCGCGCATCATGATATTTTTTCTTCAGGCCGTCGATGTGCTCTTTTATTTCCTCCTCAGAACCGACAGGCCGGGCAAATGCCATGAATTTACTGCCTTTTTCCTTGTAAAAGCCTTCGGAGGGCTGCGCTATGGTTTTGTAGCTGTCTTTCATCCGGCGATAAAATATTCAATGATCTGCTGATATGACAAGAGGAACAGCGAAAGGATGGCCAAGCCCATGCCTGTGATGTTGATCTTGCTGAGTTTTTCATGAAAGATGAGCACCGAGGCGAGCGATGCACCGAGGATGATGCCCACATTGAGCATGGGGTAAAAGACCGCTCCGTTGTTGTGATATGCCGACAACCCCTTAAGCACGAAATAGAGCGATGAATAATTGAGGATGCCGAGGATGATGCCTGCTGGAATATTTTTCGCCCTGACGCGTACCTTTCGGATCACCATCCACGCCGTGCCGAGCACCGCCGCACAAAAGAAAATAAAAACCAGGAAAATGCTCTTATTTTCATGGTGCACGAAGGTAAAGTTGCTGTAGTTGATCGCGGTATCGAGTATGCCGCCCAGCATGAAAACGGCAAAGGGCAGTAGCCACGGATATCCCCTTTTTTTATGAAAAACAGGTAATTTTTCTTTTTTCATGGAGCTGAGGTAAACCGACACCACCGCCAGGGCCATGCCTGCGTAATTGAGCCACGTATATGAATCTACATCAATTTTCAATACCAGCAGGCTGAAGAGCACCGGCAGCACCATCGACATCTTGCTGGCGATGGAGGTGACCGTGATGCCCGCGCGCTGTATGCTGACGGCAGCCACATTGAAACCGAAGATGAGCAGCACGCCGATGAACAGCGCGGGCAAGATCCATGATGAGGTAACACCATCCGCGAAAGCGCCCTCCTCCCCCGCCAAAGTGATGAGCCCTGCCGCCACGCAGGTGTAGTAATTGACCACGATGGCCTGCATGTTATCCACCCTTAGCCTCGTGAATGAACGAAACACCAGAAACAACAACACATTGACAATGATGCAGATGATGAGATAGACCATGCTTAGTGATTTGTGCTTTATGACAAATAAACGCTTTTTCATTACAAAATCATAGGACGCGCGACAGGCTCCCTGGCGCCTTTATGCCCCTTTTCTTGAAAATTCATGGGATTTTTGCTATTATTATTTATTGTTTTTGATCGATAGCCGGAGGGATGGGTTAAATTTATTGAAAAATCCATTGCCATGATGAAACTGACGATCCGCTACAACGAGAAGGTCCGCAAAAGCTGGAGGAATCTCCTGATCATGTTTACCATGCTGGCCGTGATCTACGTCTATATCAATCCGAATTTCTGGTTCAACTTTTTATACATTCCGCTCGCACTGGCGGCTGCCCTCAACTACTATATCAACAGGAAATACCAATACATCACCATCGATGGCGATATGTTGCGGCGCAATGAGCCTTTTCCCAAAAAGATCAATTTGTCGGAGGTAACGCGCATCAAGAAATTTGCGGGCGATTACACCTTGTGCACGCCGGATAAAGAGCTGACCATCAGCACGGAATACATCGACAAGGAATCCCTCAGGGACCTTGAAAAAGTGCTGTGCAGTTTGCCGGTGAAAATCGAGGAGATCCCCGTGAACAGATGGGTGGACCTGAAGGCTGCACACTGAATTGAATCATATGTTTCAACTTTGTTAACAACCAAAACAAAAATAAAATGGAAAAATTGATCAATCTGACTTTCGCGCTGCTCATTACCATGGCCGTCAATACGACGGGTTATTGTGCGAAAAATGAGCACATCAAAACCGAAAAGGACCGCATAGAGGTCGTATTTAATAGAAAGATGAATTTCAACGACCTGGTCAAGATCAAGCTTGATCTGGCCGAAAAAGGCATTACCATTACGTACCGCATGTTGAAATTCGACATGGAAGGTGGGCTTGAATCTCTGAACTTTTCCGTCGATTTTCATGACGGTATGTCAGGCAGCGCCTGGAAAAACCAGATTTACAACAATACGAGATTCGGCTTTGTAAGGGACTACAGCAAAGATGCCAAAATACCCTTGGCGGTCGGCTCCCTGGAATAGTTACTTTGCTTATGCAATTGATGGGGAATAATCCTTTCACAAAGAATTAAACGAAAACAGGCATTTCCTGTGGAGATGCCTGTTTTAATATTAACTTCATCTTAAAACCAGACAACCATGAGCACACAATCCATCAAACCATTGGTCGAACAACTGGAGCGTATGGTCCTTTCCGTCTCCGCCGACCGTAACATTGACAATTCAGACCTTCGCAGGGTGCTGCGGTTCGTATCCAAAGTCGTGCAGGTGGTCAACCAGGCTTTTCAGAACATATATCCCCTGCTGGTGGAAATACAGTTTTTACGCCAGGAAGATATTAACAGCCCTAAAATTGACGAGATACGCAAAGAACTGATGCTGCTCAGCTCGCGTGATTATTTCAGGGATGTGGAGCTGATATGCGGGCAACTGGCGGGCCTGGGCGAGCAATACCAAAACCAGATACAGCCCATCATTCTGGGGCTCGATATGAACACACAGGAAAGTTTTGCAGAGATATTTGCCCTGTTGCAGGAGCATGAGGGATATATTCTCCGGATCTTCATGGAACTGACCAATGAAATGGATCAGTTGTTGGCCAAAGCAAACGATGCAAATTCGCTTGATGTGGTCAAACAAAAAGCAGCTCATGAAGCAAGAGAAATGAAGCAATCACTGAACGAGCTCCAGCTTATCAGTAACAAGATTCTCGGGCTTTCGGGCAAGGATGGTTTTCTGGAATTGACGGAGACCGACCGCCTGCAGATCAGGGATGAGATCAGTTATTCCTTTAATTTCATAGACAAAAGCATTCGCACGGGCAACATCACAGGCTCGCATATCGCTGTGGGTTCAGGTATACAGATGAGCTACCAGGATGACCATTCCACAGGCATGAAAGCAGAGGATATGGCAAAGCTTCTCGACAGCCTGATCGGTGAAATCCGCAAAGAGGGACTGCCGCCTGAAGCCGAAGAGAAAGTAGTAAAACAGCTCGAAGTCTCTAAAGACGAGCTGAAAGAAAAGGAGCCCGACAAAGAATACATCGGTAAAAACATTGAGAAAGCAACAAAAACACTAAAAAGTGCCGGGGCCTTTATCGATGCCGCCTCCTCCATCGGGCAGAAACTTCTCGCCATCGGCAAGTGGCTGGGCATCGCCGTGGCTTTGTTATAACACGCGCGGCAATTCATGAAAAATTTACTATTTTTAACAGGATAGGAAACGAAGGGGGGTGAAGGGATAACGGATTATTTTTTAAACTGTGAGCGAAACGATAAAGATCAGATACAGAAAGAGCCGGATCCGCAACGGACTGATCTTCTGTGGTATCATGATCGCCGCGTGGCTGTTGATGAGTATTCTTTATCCCGAAAATCGCATTAATTTCATAGTGCTGGCTTTTGCACTTTTGTACCTTGCCATGATATTGCGTGACCACAAAAAGCAATACCTCACAATCAGAGATGGCTTTTTGAAAAAAAATACCATACCTCCCCGGAAGATCAGGCTACAGGATGTGGAATCGGTCAGAAAATTTGCTGGGGACTACACACTGAAATCCGGCGATAAAAAGCTTGTGATCCACACTGACTGGATCGACAGCAAATCGCTCAAAAAGCTGAATGAGATCCTTGACAAGTATGATATCTTAGTGGAGTAGCCTGGTAATCACAGCAGTTTCATTCACTTCATATTTTTCATATCAAGGGCTCTGAGCAATTCGTCTTTATTAGTCTGGTCCACCGGTAGGAACGTCTCCCCGACCCTGATCCGGTTCCCTTCCATAAACCTGAAAGCATCAAGAGAAATGATATAGGATTTATGGATGCGGACAAAAACGTTTTTCGGAAGCTGGGCCTCAATATTTTTCAATGTATCGCTGATGATGAACACCTTCTCCGGCGTTGGATTTTCACAAAATCTCCCATGGATTGTACAAAGAGGATGTCCGAATAAGCAACCTTGTAAAGTTTTTTATCAGCTTTGACCATTATGAACGATTGATCTCCCTGTTGCCCCTCACCGGTTTTTAATTTTTTCAATGCCTTGTTCACGACTTTCACAAACCGCTCGAAGGATATGGGTTTAACCCAAAATTCTCACCAGGATCTTGTTATGAGAGGTTAAAGTACAACTTGTCCCACCAGGGCGGGAAGAAAATCGGCACGTTTGATGAGGAGGCATTATGCACTATTATGGTGCCGAATCAAACGTGAACGAAGTACCTGATTTTGAAGTAATTTAAGCTCGGAATAGAAAGGTTATTGAGAATTTTGGGCTAAATCAGAAGTCAATGTTTTGGCGCGCATTTTTACATATTTCACCGGTGATGTTTAATGAATTGAATCGCAATACGTTAGGCAGATAAAGCCAAACTGAAGCACAAGGGGCAAAAATCGTGACAAAACCGGGAGTTGAATTTTAAACGATCCGAGATTTAAATTTTATGAGAAAAGCATGATTTTTAACGTATCAGTAGGTTTTTATGCCAAAAATTGTTTGATTATCATAAAAATCCCTATCAGATGAAATCCTTTCCCATTGTAGTATTAACCGCGATTTCCCTGTTCATTTCCTGCGAACCCACCACGTATCATGTCGAAAAATCCGGTAACCTGCTCTACAGACCCAACACCATTTTCAAAAGCTACGAAGACCTCATCCTGCCGCGCTTCGAACATCTGCGAACCAAATATCAGATCGATACGGTTTTTCACGGCGAAACGGATGAACTGAAGCGCATTTTGCTGCTCAGGCACTGGATCAAATCCGTGATCAGCATCGACGACTATGGCGACCCGTATCCGGGCGACAATAACCCGGAGGGCATCCTCGATGCCGCGCTGCAGGGCACGGGTTTCCATTGCGGTCATTTCATGCGGGTGCAGAATGCCGTGATGAATGCCTACGGTTATGTGACGCGCACCCTCGGAGCAGGCCCCGGAGGCACGGATGGCAAGGACGGACACCATGGCATCAATGAGATCTGGCTCAACAGCATGAACAAATGGTTTCTCTCGGATGCCAAATACGACCATCATTTCGAAAAGGACGGCATCCCATTGAACGCACTGGAGGTTCGGGACGAATTCCTGAAAAACAGGGCAAAAGAGGTAGTATTGGTAAAAGGGCCTGATCGCACACCGATAGATTTTGACAAGGAGATCGGGCGGTCGAAAGAAGAGTTTGCGCATACCTACACATGGGTCGAATGGCACCAGTACAACAATATGTTCTCCGCCTGGCCTGATGACGACGGCCACCTGATCATGTATGAGGATGATTACTTCAAAAATAACAAATGGATCTGGGGCGGAAAGCCCCATTGGGCTTACGACACGGAATTCATGATACTCGTCTACGACCGCGACGCCATTTACTGGACGCCCAACACCATCAGGTCCAAAGTGACGATCAATAACAAAAAAGCAACGATCGTGCTATATTCTGACACGCCCAACCTGAAGGCCTATGAACTAAAAAGTCTGCCGGACGGAAGGTGGCAGGCGACAACAGAGTCGCTGACCGTGGAACTGAAAGATAAGCGCCACGAATGGGACTTCCGGACGGTCAATCTCGCCGGCGTCAGCGGCCCGGAACATAAAATAATCATCAAGAGAGAATAGGCGGAGCGGAAGAAACTGTTTCGTCCTTCAATAAATGTTTAACCGAATAAACCAAAAAATCATGGCTACAATACACCCTTACCTCACCTTTAACGGTAATTGCGAAGAAGCGTTCAATTTTTACAAGTCAGTCCTGGGCGGGGAATTTACCTATCTCGGGCGTTTCGAGGAGATGCCCCCGGGCAGCGGGCCTGAAGTGCCCGAAAACGAAAAAAACAAGATCATGCATGTCTCATTGCCCGTGGGCAACACCGTGCTGATGGGCAGCGACAGCTCCGAAGCATTCGGCCAGGCCGTCAACCAGGGCGATAATTTTGCCGTCTCCCTTGATGCGGACAGCGAAGAGGAAGCCGAAAAGCTGTTTGAAGGCCTCTCTGCCGGCGGCGCCGTCACCATGCCACTCAGCAAGACCTTCTGGGGCGCCTACTTCGGCATGTTCACCGACAAATACGGCATCAACTGGATGGTCAATTATGACTATGAGACCGGGGAATAAAGTCGGGAGTCGGAAGACAGGAGTCGTGGGGGAGCAGGTTGCTAAAGGACGGTTCTCTGTACCTTACTGATTTGGTAGTCCGGATTTTCTTAAACCCAAAATTCTCACCAGGATTTCGTTATGAGAGGTTTAAGTACAACTTGTCCCGCCAGGGCGGGAAGAAAAACAGCCCGTTTGATGAGGAAGCCTTCCTGCCGAAAAGGCGGGCATAATGCACTTTTATGGTGACGAATCAAACGTGAACGAAGTGCCTGATTTTGTAGTAATTTAAGCTCGGAATAGAAAGGTTATTGAGAATTTTGGGTTAAAGGATAATCTCTTCAACGGCCTGAAGAAGGTTCGCAGCGTAATGATCAGGCATACAGCCATCTTGTGCTTTGTCTGCAATCATAATGGTCTTCAGCCCCATTTTCTGTCCGCACTCGATGTCGCGGGGCCTGTCGCCCACCATCCATGATTGTTGCAGATCAATATTAAATTTGGCAACAGCCTTCTCGATCATAAGGGTACCGGGCTTCCTCGCTAATGAAGCTGTGACAGAAGGATGATAGGGACAGTAATAGATTCTGTCTATGAGAAAACGGGTATTTTTCATGAGTTTGTCATGACAAGCTTGCATCTGGGCCCTTGTATAAATTCCCTGTGAAATACCTGACTGATTTGTAACCACTACTATGAGAAAACCGGCATTTTTCAGCTTCCCAATAGCCTCAGGTACGCCATCGATGATCTTAAAATCATCAACCAGCCAGGTGTAATCGCCCCTTTCAACGTTCAAAACACCATCTCTGTCAAGAAATACACACTTATTCATATAGTGAAAATGAATGTCTGAGATAATTTCTTTTTATTTGCAAAGCAAACGAGGATGCAAAATATCAGAGTTTTCTTTACGTTTTGTTCCGGAAGTACAGAATTTTTTAATGATTAACTAACTTTCAGCACGTGAGCGACAGTCTTGTCATTATCCCCACTTACAAGGAGAAGGAAAATATCAAGTCCATCATCATGGGTGTTTTCGCACAGGATAAAGACTTCGATATCCTTATCATCGATGATAACTCGCCAGACGGCACGGCAGATATCGTGAAGGAACTAATGCACAAATTTCCCGACAAGCTGTTCATCATCGAGCGTAAAGGCAAGCTCGGGCTCGGGACCGCCTACATCGAAGGTTTCAAATACGCTTTGGCCCATGGCTACGAGTACATTTTTGAGATGGACGCTGATTTTTCACACAATCCGAAGGACCTTCAACAGCTCTACAACGCCTGCGCCATCGACGGCAATGACATGGCGGTTGGCTCACGATATGCCTCGGGCGTCAATGTAGTCAACTGGCCGATGGGACGCGTATTGCTGTCTTACTTTGCAAGTCTCTATGTGCAAATCATCACGGGCATGCCTGTAAAGGATCCCACCGCAGGCTTTATCTGCTACCGGCGTGAAGTGCTCGAAACCATCGATCTTAACAGGATTAAATTCATTGGATACGCCTTCCAGATCGAGATGAAATTCAAAGCATGGAAGTTTGGTTTTAAAATCAAAGAGGTCCCCATCATCTTCACCAACCGTGTGCTGGGCGAATCAAAAATGTCACCCGCAATCCTTAATGAAGCCGTTTTCGGAATTATAAAAATGAAAATCCGAAGCTTTTTCAAATCATGGGAAAGGCCTAATCAAACCTGATCGACTTGATCGGGCTGATGTGCGAAATCACCATCGTGGGAATGAGGAGTGTGAGGCTGACCAGCAGAAAGGTCATGACATTGAGAAAGATGATAATACCCCAGTTCCATGAAATCGGTACATATTCCATGTAGTAATTCTTCGGATCGAGGGTGAGGAACTGATACTTGCTCTGTAGCACTCCGAAAGCAATCCCGATGATGTTGCCGATCAGCAGCCCTTTGGCGATGAGCCTCATACCATTGTAAATAAAAACCTTTCTGATGAGTCTGTTTGAGGCCCCGAAGGCTTTGAGCACACCGATCATTCGCGTACGCTCCATGATGAGGATGAGCAGGATGGACACCATATTGAAACAAGCCACGAACAAAGTGAGGCTGAGGAAGATGACCACATTGCGGTTGAGCAGGGCAAGCCAGTCGAAAATCTCCGCGTACTTGTCACTGATCTTTTCAAGATAAAGTTCATACCCCACCTCCTCTTCGAGGATATTTCTGTAATTGTCTATGTTTTTGAAATCATGCAGGAAGACTTCAAATCCTCCCACCAGACTGTCGGGCCAGTTGTTGATGCGCTGCACCAGTTTGATATCTCCGAGTATGAGTTTTTCATCAAAATCCTCCATCCCCGTTTCATAGATGCCGGTGACGGTCATCTTGCGCACGCGCGGTGGTTGCTGGATAAAATACAACAGGGCATTGTCACCAACATTCAATTCGAGTTTGTCTGCAATATTTTTGCTGACCATGATCTCGGTGCTTGGCTTATCACCACCGAATCCGGGAAATTTGCCTTCGACAATGTTTGACTTAAAACGCGGCAAATCGAACGACGGCGAGACACCCTTGAGCACCACGCCCATCACCTCCTCGTTTGCCTTCAGCAGGCCCGCTTTGTTGGCAAAGTCCTGAATGTGATCAATGAAAGGGTATTTGGAGTAATCCTGATATAGGGGAAGGTTCTTCGAAATCGGCTCTTCCTCATAGGAGCGACTCAGGGTAAATTTGGTTATCTGCAGGTGCCCGCCAAAACTTACGATCTTGTCCATAATCGTATTCTGAAAACCTTTCAGGATCAGAAAAGAGACGATCATCGTGGCCAGCCCAATACCGATGCTCGCAATAGCGATACGGTGGATCGTGCCGGAAAAACTGTCGCCACCCCTGCTGCTGATTCTTTTCGCTATGAAATAAGAAAGGTTCAAGATTATGCTTAATTTTATGCCCATACAGGGCTTTTCCCTGCAAAATAATCAATAAGTCATGATTAGAAATCTATTTATAGTTTCATTTTTAATATTTTTTTTCACGGGATGCAGTGGTTCGGGCAAGGAAGATAAAAAGCTGTTGCTCGGTGCCGAACGAAAAGATATTTATCTGCCATTGCTTAAAAACAAGTCTGTTGGATTACTGGTCAACCATACATCCCGTGTCGGCAATGAGCATCTTGTGGATATTTTGCTCAAAGACGGCATTGCGGTAAAAGCCATCTTCGCACCCGAGCACGGATTCCGCGGCACCGCCGACGCCGGCGAGCAAGTGAAGGACGGCCTGGATGAGAAGACGGGTATTCCCGTGTTTTCCGTCTATGGAAAAACGAGGAAACCAACGCCCGAAATGCTGACAGGGCTCGATGTGGTCATTTTCGACATCCAGGATGTGGGCACAAGATTTTATACTTACATCAGCTCAATGCATTATATGATGGAAGCCTGCGCCGAAAACGGCGTCAGCATGATCGTCTTCGATCGCCCTAACCCCAACGGCCATTACATCGACGGACCGGTACGCGAACCTGAATTTAAATCGTTCGTAGGCATGGACCCGATACCCGTGGTGCACGGGCTCACGGTGTGCGAGCTGGCAAAGATGATCAACGGCGAGGGCTGGCTCGGCGAAGGGCTGCAATGCGATCTGACGGTTGTCCCTATGAAGAATTACCGTCATTCGATGCCCTATTCGCTGCCTGTGAAGCCATCCCCCAACCTGCCTAACGATCAGTCGGTGGCCCTCTATCCGTCGCTGTGCTTTTTTGAAGGCACTAAAATGTCTGTCGGGCGGGGCACCCCTTTCCCTTTTCAGGTTGTGGGCTATCCCGATCCGCGTTTTGGCGAGTTTACCTTTACCCCGAAATCCATAGAAGGCATGGCAAAGCACCCCAAACTGGAAGGGCAGCAGTGCTACGGTGTTGATTTGCGCAATGCACCCAAGCCTGACAAAATCGACCTCAGCCATCTGATCAGGTTTTACAATCTATGGGACAAGGATGAGCCT
>WGED01000002.1 GCA_015492915.1 Cyclobacteriaceae bacterium | reverse complement strand
CGGTTTGACAGCCTTGGTTATACGGCTATTTCTATAATTAAAGGTTCCAACACCAATATTTCCTACAACCGCATTGCTTATTCATCCTATGGGTTAAGATTATTGAGTACCATAAATTCATATATCGGCCATAACCACCTGAGCAGGATCGATCATAAAGGAATATATGTTAGTAATATGGGAGTTTCCACCGGAAGGGAGTCTGTAATTGTGAACAACCACGTGGCCCTGCCGGAGCATGGCGCCGCAGGGATGGAGATACGGCAGGCAAATCATTTGAAAATTTACCATAATACTGTCCTGCTTCATAATACTCAATTAGTAGATGCCAAGGCATTGTGGCTGTACCATTGTACATTGAGCACACTCGAACTGGTGAATAATAACCTGGTGTGCCTGAGCAAAGGCAAGGCTATCTACGTAAACGGCGACCCCTCGTATCTGAAAGAATGCGATTACAACAATTACTACACCCCCGACAGGGTTTTTGCATACTGGAATGATCATGGAAATTGTGAAGACTTCCGAACATTTGTGGAAGTCAGCAAAGACAACGAGCATTCGGTATTTGCCTGGCCATGGTTTGTCAGCGACGATGACCTGCATGCGCGTTCGGCATGGCTCGACGGCAAAGGCAAGCCTCTGGCCGACGTCACGGATGACCTGAACGGCGATCCCCGCGACGGCACGCATCCCGACATCGGGTGCTATGAATTTACGGCCCCTCCGGAGGCAGGGCCGCCCCTGAGCGGGGTGAAGACCATTGGAAGCGGCGGTACGTACGCCACCCTGCAGGATGCGGTCGAAGATGCACGCATCAAAGGTATTTCAGGAACATTGAAATGGCATTTTCTCAAGGGAACACATGAAGTCCACAGCAGTATTACCCCTGTTGCCGGGGCTTCTTCCAAACAACACATCATCATGGAGCCGGCCACAGGAAAGGCGGAAGATGTGACCCTTCAGTATGATGCCGCAGGTGGTGATGATAATTATTTGTTGAAACTTCATGGTATTTCATTTCTGAAAATCAAAAACCTGACTTTTGAGTCAAAGGATAACAGATTCGCAAGTATTTTTTTGTTGGAAGGCATGGTGGACAGCCTGGTGGTAGATTCGTGCACATTCATAACGCCACAGCAATTTGACGCCAATCCCAGTGCGTGCGTTGTATGGGCGGATAAGGCAAATTTTCATGATATGGCCTTCAGGGGCAATACTTTCATAAAAGGAAGCCGCGTAATATTTTTTAATTTACAGAACTTCAATTCAAAACCGGGTGCACTCAGAATCACCGGTAATGATTTTACGGGAGACGGTTATGAAGCCATTTATCTTTATCGTGTGCGGTCTGTGACATTGTCCGGAAACCGTATCAGTGGAAAAACATATGGTATCAGTTTAGGATATACCAATGATCATCTGATCATAAACAAGAATAAAATCCAGACAGGGTATGGGATGGGGATAAGGTTAAATAACTGTAAGCTGCCGTTCTATGAGGTGGGCAGGGTTTATAATAACTTCCTGGCCTGTACCGGCAATAATCCCAATCGCAATGTGATGGATATCAGAGGTTGCCAGAATATTCAAATCCATTTCAACAGCGTATCGGGGCATTCCAATACCTACAAGAGCAGGCCGCTGTATTTAAGTAACAGCAGCGATTTGTCTTTAAAAAACAACATATTCAGTAATCAGGGGTCTCAATATGCCATTTATGTCATGGGTCTTTCCACTACGCCCTTTGACTACAACTGCCTGTACACCGAAGGCGCAAATCTGGCTTACTGGGGTCAGGACTGCGCAGATATGGATGCATTGCGAAGCGTGAGTGGTCTGAACGAGCACTCCATCGTTGCCGATCCGCAGTTTTTGTCCGATGCTGATCTCCACGTAACGTCGCCTGCGTTGGACAGTGCCGCCACTCCCATTTCATGGATCACAACCGATATAGACGGTGATCAGCGCAATGCGCAATATCCCGATATCGGCGCTGATGAGTTTGTGAATATGCCCCATAACGACCCGCCCGTGGCCGAAAATGATATCGGGTCGGTCTATCAGGCCGGCATCCTTGTCATCAATCCGCTTCTCAATGACAGCGATCCTGATAGTGATGATTTGTTTATCAGCCATATCAATCAACCGGCAAACGGTTCTTGCGAACTCGACACATCAGACATGCAGGAGCCATGGCTTATCTATAAAGCACCGAAAAGCAACTTTACGGGATTGGATTCTGTTCAATATTTTATTAACGACAGTTATGGCGGCACCGATTCGGCCTGGTTGGTTGTTACCGTGAAAAAAATAAAAGGGTTTACACCAGTGGACGTCGAAGGCTTGCCGGAAGTGGATGGAGGCGGGCTGTGGTGCGATTTCGACAGGGATGGAGACCTGGATGTTTTACTGGGCGGGCATTTCCCCGATTACGACACTTTGGGTGAGACAACCTATTCAACAAGGATGTTTTCAAATGACGCTGGCAAACTGAATCCGGGTCAGGTGCTGGCTCCGTTCGGTATGTCAAATTCCGAGTCTTTTGCCTGGGGTGATTTCAACCTGGACGGCAGCCCGGACCTGGTTCTCACAGGTTATAGCAGTGAAGAAAGCGCCACCATCACAAAACTCTTTACATCCGAAAATGCAGTATTTAATGAAGTGGGAACAGATATTATGGGAGCCTCATTAGCTTCGGTGAATTGGGGTGACTATGACCTGGACGGCGATCCGGACCTGGTCATATCCGGTTCGGCCAACATTTTTAATATGAATTACCGCGCTTTGATTTACAGAAATGACGGCCCGGGCATGGAAATGAGGAAATGGAAATTTACCGACACCCATTACCTTAAATATCAGACACGCTCAGGCTCATCAAAATGGGGGGATTACGATAAAGACGGTGATCCCGATCTGCTGATGACCGGTTTCATATCATCTTTTGTAGATGACATGAATGTGAGCGTAATATTTGATAATGACCAAGGCGAATTCAATGAAATAGATGCGGGATTTGATGTAAGGGATTATGCCGGGCACTCACTGTGGTGCGATGTGGACAATGACGGCGACCTCGATGTGGTGATCGCAGGCAATGATAAAAATGACGATGAAGTCATTGTGGTTTATGAAAACAAGGAAGTCTCCGGCTCGCGCATCTTTAAGAAGAAAGGGGCCGTTTTGGAAGGAATTCAAAAAATTTACGGATCAGTTGACTGTGGTGACTATGACAATGACGGTGATATTGACCTTCTTATTACGGGCCTTGATTCTGCTTATCTCCCCATTACCATGATATTGAATAATGACGGTACAGGGGTATTCAGCGATGCAGGGATAAACCTGCCCGGTGTGCAGGGTATGGCCCGCTGGGGAGACTACAACGATGACGGGAGCCTTGACATTCTCCTTATCGGGAGACATATGGACCGCGATTCCGAAAGCAGCTATGAGTATATTTTTACAGGGGTATTCCTGAATGATAACAAAAAGCCCAATACCCCTCCACAGGCTCCTGCCGGGTTACGCGCCGATATGATAGATTCCACCACTGTCATATTGAGCTGGAACCCTGCTTCGGACAGTGAAACACCGGCGCCCGGGCTCACCTACAACGTGCGGGTGGGTACCGCACCGGGCAAGTCTGATGTGATGTCGGCGATGGCCGATCTGACCACGGGCAAGCTATTCGTTCCGCAAATGGGCAATGTAGGCGCCGATACCTTCTGCATCATCAAAGGGCTTGAGAAAGCAAAACAATACTATTGGAGCGTGCAGGCAGTGGATCAGGGATATATGGCTTCAGGATTTGCCTCTGAGCATAGCTTCAGCCCGTTGATCGCAGCGAAGCACGATCTTACCATCAAACTGCTCGACGACAACGACCAGCCTGTCACGAAGGGTCTTGCGGCATTAATATCAAAAGAAGCCAATGGCAAATATTTGTTTGGACTCAAAGAGGTGAACGGCACCAACAAGGTTTCATTCAAGGATATTCCTTATGAAAATTACACGATTATGTTCAGGCCCGACCGCAAGGAGTATCCTGAATTACTTAGAACATATACAGGCGGAGGGCCGTTGCTGAGGGAGGCAGCATGGTTTGACCTGAAAGCCGATACAGCCATGACATTGAGGGTGATGAAGGCGGAAATTGCCAGGGGCACCAACAAGGTGAAAGGCACTGTGGAAGGCGCTGAAGGCTATCCCGAGATATGGCTGTTTGCACGCGATGATAAAGGCAGCATTGTCAGCTTCGATATCGTTAATAATAGGGACATCGAGAATGATGACAATGATTTTGTTCTTGACCTGCTGCTTGCCGGGGATTACACTTTCGATGCGGATGCCCTCGATCTGCCGCTCGATCCTGACAATGACATGATCAGTATCAGCGGTGAAAACAAGACCCTCAAAGCCACGGTTACCCTCAATAATACAGTAACTTTCAAAATGAAAGGGGTCACGGCCATCGATGATTTGCGTGATGAGTACGGTATTATGGTTTATCCCAATCCCGTCAGCGACAGGCTGAAGATACGGTTTGAGAAGGATATTGATGAGGATGTTCAGCTCATAATTCATGATTTGACGGGTAGGCTCATCAAAATTATGAGATTGCCACTTATCGTCAGCGGGAATGAAATCGATTTGCCGTTGAATGATCTGCGTAATGGTCTGTATGAAGTTGCAATTTCCGGGAGGCAATGCTATTACCGGGATAAGTTATTGAAAGTTGATCGTTAATTGATATGTGGAAAATCAATAAAAAATCCGCAGCAGAAAAAACTGCTGCGGATTTTTTTATGCCAGTAGGCATTTATTCAACCATATCGGAAAATACCGAACGCAAATCCGTTGTATCTTTCATTTGCTCCTGCAGCACGAGCAATTCGTTAAACAGTTCTTTTTTCATGCCTTCATATTGAGGGTCATTGCCCAGATCATTCATTTCAAGCGGATCATTATGAAGATCGTAAAGCAATAATGCTTTGGCCTTTGGATAGGCTATGAGTTTGAAGCCATTTTTCCTGATCATGCGCTGGGCATTGGTGTAACAACCGTAGATGGCATTGTATTGACTTTTGGGTGAATCTTCCTTCACTAAATTGAGCAGACTACTGAATTCGATGTATTCGGGTTTTTGTATGCCTGCCAGTTCCAATGTTGTGGCCATGATATCCTGAAGATAAACGTCCGCATCCGTTTTTCTGTTTTTCGGGATGTCCGGACCGATGACAAACAGGGGCGGGCGGATGCTGTGATCGTACAGGCTCTGCTTGCCCATGAGGCCGTGACTGCCGCATGCCAGGCCATGATCTGCAGTAAAGAAAATATATGTGTTATCTTTTTTGCTGGTTTTTTCAAGTGCATCGATGATTCTACGGATCTGGGAATCCATGTGTGTGATGATAGCGTAGTATTCCTGCCGGTGCACTTTTACTGCATATTCCGTGCGGGGAAACGGTGCCAGTCGCTCATCCCTGAGCTTACGGCCATAGCCGATCTTGCCGTTGTACGGATATTCCGGAAGAAAATTGGCTGGAACGCTGATATTCTCCAGCGGATACATATCCACGAATTTCTTGGGTGACTGCCGGGGATCATGCGGCGCATTGAAGGCGAGGTACATGAAAAACGGCTTGTCGCTTTTCGCAGCCATTGACAGGAATTCTTCGGCGTCGTCAGCCAGCACTTCACTCCAGTGTTTGCCGCCTTTCCAGAATCCGCCAATAGTTGTGTCGTATGGTGACCAGGCATCCGGCTGGCCTTCGACAGGCCGGTTGTAAGCTTCGGGTACCGAGGGCGGCATGCCGGGGCGTACGTGTTTTACGTGGTTGAATATTTTTTCGGGATTTATCTGCACATGCCATTTGCC
>WGED01000001.1 GCA_015492915.1 Cyclobacteriaceae bacterium | reverse complement strand
GGAAATAAAACCTGTAGTTACCGGCCAGGGAAGCTGTGCCTTGCTCTTTTCAAAGGAACTTGTGACATTTTTTATATCGACCGCCATATTCGATTCTCTCGCTGCATTATTAGCGGTTTTTCTGATTTCCTCCTTCAACAAGCGCGCAATCAATTTTTCGAGTTTAGAAACTTCCTGTTTTTTCTGGGCGATATCCATTTTGAGTTTGGACTCCTGTTTCTTCAACTGGGCAAAGACCTTGTATTGCTCAGCTTTCAGTTTGCTTAATTTCTCCTTTTCCCGAATCTGATCCTGCAATAAGCGACTTTTTTCATTTTTAGTTATTTCGAGTGATGATTTTTCATTTTCGATCTGCTCTTTTACTTCAGTTATCAATTTTACCTGATTTCTTCTCGCAGACGTGTATTGCTCCAGATATTTAAACCTCATGTAGAACTGATTCAAATTGGCCGAAGCAAAAATATACGCCAGACGGCTGAAGCCACTGCTCGATTTGTACATCGAATACACCATTTCGGCATATTCTTTTTTCATGTTTTCCAGGTCTTTCTGGAGGGCGGATATCACCACCATGTCTTCGGATATCTGACTGTTGAGCATTTTAATCTCAGCCGAATAAGTCTTGATAAGCTTGGTATGAGCCTCAATTTGTTTTTTGATGGCGTTGAGTTGGCCGATGCTCGCTTTTTTCTTGTTGGCAGTTTGCGCGAGTATCTGCTGAGCTTCTTTTACCTGTTTTTGTAGTGTGGCTTTTTGTTTCTCAAGCTGAACTTTGCTTTTCTGGGCATAAATGTCTCCCCAGCCATTTGTCAATAAAAAAATGATGATGAGTAAGTAAATTAAATTACTTAAACGCTTCATACTTCGCCGGTATCTTAAAGGGAAACTTAAGTGGTTTATCAGAAATTTCCGCTCTGTTATGTTGCAAATAAATGCTCGTAACCAAAGGCCCTTTGGCCGCTTTGTAGGTCAAATTCACCTGGCAAATTTTAGGAAATAAATATGCCCCTACTTGCTTGTAATCGCTGTATTTCAATGTCATGAAATTATCGGTCTTTTTTTCCTTTATCAGGACAGTCTCAATCTTTTTGTTGTCGCCGAGCACATAGCTCTGGATTTCCAATGGACCCGATTCCTGCTTTACCAGGATATAATTTTCTTCCTTGGCTATCTTTGTATCCCCATCCACAGGTCGTATGAGATTGTCGAGAAGGATCGATTGTATGAGGTCAAAATCAATTTTAAAATCGAAAAACCGGCTTATTTCATTGAAATTGAATACATAATACTCCTTGTCCATCCGGTTGATGACAATGGCAGTATCCTTTGTCAGCATCACTCTGGTTGCTTCGATCCCGATGCTCGGAGAGACTGAAAACCAGATAACAGAATCTTTTTTTATCCTGATATTTGCGGTGCCATTGACCTGTTTATCCCCTTCTATGTATCGTACTTTTGTTTTTGTCAAAAAATAGTCGAAATCGATTTCTTCAACATCAACTATAGCTCTTTCACCTGCCCTCGTGCTTATCAGTTCCTTTTTACATGAGGTAAAAAAGAGGGCTGCCGCTACAATTAGCAAAATTGGTGTGAGTTTATTCATAGAGTTTGCGGTCTGCTATTTTTTTATCTATCAACTCCGAGGTCTCATCCATCCCCTTGGCTTTCTTCCATTGTGTTACGGCTTCGTCCACTTTCCCTAATTTAAACAAAATATCGCCATAATGTTCTATAATTGTTCCACTCACATCATCCGCCGCTATGGCTTTTTCAATATATTTCAGCGCCTCCTCATATTTTCCAAGCATATATAACACCCAGGCGTGGGTGTCAAGATAAGTAGGATCATCAGGATTACGGGACACAAGTTTCGTTGACATCTTTAATGCCAGATCCAGCTTTTCTTTTCTCAGAGATAAAAAATAACTGTAATTATTCAGTACATGATCATTGTTGGGATTGAAAGCGAGCGCGGCCTCATAAGCTTCATCAGATTTTTCATAATCCTTCACATTGTTGTAAGCATCGCCCAACTGAGCGTTAAATAATGCTTTTAATTCATCATTATTACCGGTCAGCTTCTTGCCCATTTCCAGAATTTGTATGGCTTTTTCGTCTTCCTTTTCAATAAGATATGCCGTACCCAGAAACCAGCAAATGCCCGGCTGATTCGGGAACAGTTCCAGTGCTTTCTCCCCATCCGTAATGGCATCTTTGTATTTTTCCATCTTCATCTCCAACTGTAGGGCGTTTTGCCATGTATTATAATTTCCCGAGCCTAAATCGAGGGCTTTTTTATACAATTCAAGGGCTTTTTCATCATGACCTGTTCGCAGATATATGTCCCCGTTAATTTCATATGCCCTGGCATCATCAGGATGGGTTTTGAGCATTTTGTCTCCCAAATCCATGGCAAGTTTCTCAAGGTCTTTATTCGGGAATTTCTGAATGAAATCAGCAAGTACCCTGATCTTCAACTCGATATTCAGATCACTCATTCCGAACGCCTTGTTCAGGTAAATATTAGATTTTTCAGCATCTCCCTTTCTACGGTATATTTCCGCCAGCATGAGTAGTGCCCTGGGGTTGTCAGGATATTCGTCAATCAGATTCTGAAGATATTCGATTGCCTTTTCTGCCTGATTGTTTGACAAAAGTATTTCTGCCTGCATAAGCACATACCTTGATTCGCCGGGAAAAGCATCGATAAGTTTCTGCCCCTCAGCGATAGCCTTATCCAGATTGCTGAGCTTTAAATACAATTTCTGCTTTTGCGCTATCACCTGTTCGTTAATCCCAAACCTCTCTTCAATGCGGTCATAAACTTTCAGTGCCTCCTCATATTTTTCCTGGTACACATACATAGCCGCCAGTTCAAAGAGGTATTCATCAGCTTTTTTACACTTACTGATCATGGTTTCATACACTGCAGCCGCTTCGGCAAAATTTGATTTGCCCTTATATATCTCAGCCAACAAGAGGTAGTAAAACTTATTGGTCTCATCAAGCTCTATCGCCCGTTTCGCATTGAAAATCGCTTTTTCAACCTCATTGCCATTCAGATATATCTTGGCTATTCTGAAATGTGCTGCAGCATCATGCGGATCGAATTCCAGCGCCTTCTGGTAAAGAACAAATGCTTTGGCATAATCCTCGAGGATAAAATACTTTTCGGCTTCAGCATGATACGCTTCTGCTTTTCGTTTCGCATCGGCTGTTATTTCTGCCGGTTTTTCAACCTTTTCTTTCTTGCCTTTTTTCTTTTTCCTCTTTTGAGCATTCACATCTGCACTTCCGGCCAGAAAAACTGTAATGGCAATGAGAAAAGTAAATATTTTTAAAAGCTTAATCTGCATTGGTTTTAAAATCAAAATTGTGATATGGTGTTGTAATCGCCCACGCTCAGGTCAGTGGCTTTGCCCTCAAAGGTAACAAAATTACCAAGCATAGAGTTTGAGAGATTAGCGTTTTTAATGAGGCATTCTTTTTGGATAATTGAATTCTGTATC